>JAUVEQ010000310.1 GCA_030594725.1 Methanobacteriota archaeon | reverse complement strand
GATCGTCGCCAGGGACGATGCGGGGGAGTTCATAACATACGACAGCGACGGGGACGGGACCGTGGACAAGATCGTGGTAGCGGACCTGGAGGAGATCGCAATGGCATCCGCGGACGGCCCCCAGGCCACACCCATCGTGTTCGTGGACGCGGACGGCGACGGTCGGCTGGGCGTCGGGGATTCCATCGTCGTGTACGAGGACTTCTTCTTCCCGGTCGGACCGCTGATGGACGCGGACAGGGCCTACGCCCTCGTCGGACCGGCCCCGGACAGCATACCCCTCCTCTCCAACCTCACGGTCCTTGCATCCCCCACGACCCTGGGCAATCCGGACATCAACCCCGGGGACACCGTTCAGGTGGACATACGGGACGGTGCCATCCTGATCGCGACGGTCTCTGGCCCGGCGAGCGCCAGCGGGACGTTCATGGAGGATCTGTTCGTACCCCTCGCGTGGGGCGCTAACACCTTCAGCGCCACCTTCACAGTGAGGCCTGGCGAGATCGACGAATGGTCCCAGGTCCACACCTTCCGGACCAAGGCCGCGGACCCCATAACGCCGGCGGAGCGGGCCGGGTTCGACGCCGCCGTCCACCCCTTCGACGTGGGCGATGTGATCTCGATGATCCACGAACCCACCCAGACCACCATAGTCGAGTTCCGACTTTGAACAACCAGCCGTTATTCTTCGGGGTTGCGCACCATACCAAAAAATATATCATGGCCAGTCCATTACATGGGACGTTCCCATTGGTGGCTGGGTGATAACGTGGTCGATCCAAAATCCGCAAAGGTAGCACTGCTCGTAGGCCTGCTGATCGTATCGTCCGTTCCCATGACGATGCTCCTCGCCGAATCCGAAGGTCCATTTCCGATCTATGACAAGGACCATGACCTCATCGCAAGGAGGACCACAACCGCGCCGGACATCGACGGCGTTGTGGATCCCGTCTGGGACAATGCACAGATCATGGAGGCCTTCATCTCGGGCAACTCTGGCGCCATCTTCATGGACATGAAGGCCATGTTCGATGACGATTACATCTACATCCTTGCCTCCTGGGACGAACCCACGTTCCCCGAGACGCCGAAGGCCGACGTGGAGCGGGACGCATGGGAGATGGTCTCCAACGTCACTCCCGGGTCGTGGGACCACAAGGACTGGGGGGAGGACCGTATCTCCTTCTTCTTCCAGGACCCTGACTCACCCGTGATCGGCTTCGAGGACGGGGGTTGTGATGCCATCTGTCACGACCTGATATATATGCACACCAAGAACCCGGGAGAGCAGCTGGACGCCTGGGTATGGTCCTCGGCGACCACCAACCCCCAGGGTTACGCCGACGACGGCGTGCTGTTGAACAACAACACCGTTACCATCGACCCCAAGACCATGCACGTGAACGTGTCCGACCTCGCATGGGACCCCGGCAACGACGGATGGTACGTCAACAACGACACCGACAACTCCACCGAGAGGCCCACCTACGTCTGGAAGCAGGGCGCCTCCCCGGCCGACCCCAGGTTCATGTTCATGTCCGAGGCCGAGGCCGTGGACTGGGACACCTTCGACGTCTCCACCATACCCGACGGCATGTACATCCCAGGACACGTGCTCATGACCCCCTCCGGGGACAGGGCGGACGTCCAGGCCAAGGGTATCCACAACGGCACCGGCTGGAACGTGGAGTTCAAGCGCCTGCGGGACACTGGCTCCTCCAACGACGTGGCCTTCGACCGGACCAACGTGGCCTACATCTTCGGTCCTGCCATCGCCAACAACCGGACGGGCGAGGACCACAGCAAGGGCATCCACGAGTACAACCTCTGGCTGGCCGAGCCCGAGCTCCCCGACCTCACCATCAGCCACTTCATCCCCGTCGGATCGAGCCCCACCGTGAACTCCACCGTGACGGTGGGGGTGTACGTCGAGAACATCGGCTGGGCCGACGCCGGCGCCAGCAAGCTCTCGTACTGGTGGGAGGACGCAACTGGAACGGTCCAGAGCCCCGTTTGGTCCGCCGACACCGACCCCGTCCCGTGGGGTGGGACGAAGCACGTGGAGATCGAGGTGAACACTTCGGGCCTGGACCCTGGCAACTGGACCCTCAACGCCACCGCCGACGCCGACGGGGACATCACGGAGATCGACGAGACGAACAACTGGTTGACCCACGAGTTCGCCCTGGGGGCCGAACCCCTGCCCAACCTCAAGGTCTCGAGCATCGTGATGGACCCGGGCGAGCTGACACAGGGCGGCTTCACCGATATCATCGTGACCATCGAGAACGACGGCAGCGCGGACGCGCCCTCGGCCGGTATCATCCTCTACCTTGACGATCCCGGGTCACCGATCGCCGAGGACACCATCGCTGCAATCGCAATGGGGGGTAGCACGAACTACCAGGTCATGTGGGGACCCGTCGACCTGCCGGAGGGGCAGTACGTTCTCAACGTGACCGTGGACCCGGAAGATGAGATCAAGGAGAGCGACAAGTCCGACAACACCATGGGCATCCCGTTCAACGTCACGGCGCCCACCCTGCCCGACCTTGTCATCGAGGAGGTGCAGCCCATCAACACGACCGTGACCCAGGGCGAGGAGACGTTGGCCAAGGTCGTCGTGAAGAACATCGGCGGCGCCACCGTCACCACCGACTTCGAGGTGGCCCTGTTCCTCGACGAGGCCTTCACCGTGGGCACAATCGGCATCGTGGCTACCGAGAAGGTGACCGACGATATACCGGCTGGCGGCAACGTCACCGTCTTCCTCACGTGGACCGTGCCCGGCAACGCCGATGTGGGTTCGGACCACTTCATCCGGGGAGAGGCGGACTGGCTCAAGGCAGTGACCGAGCTGGACGACAGCAACAACAACGGGTCCTTCAACGGGCTCCTCGTGGTACGCCGGAACCTTCCGGACCTCACCATACCCCAGGTCGTCCCCGCTTCTGCCACCTTGAAGCTCGAGACCCGGATCACCTTCACCGCCACGGTGAAGAACCAGGGCAGCCTGGCCTCATCCAACACCTCCCTCGAGGTCAAGGACATCACCCACAACAGGACGCTGGAGCGCCTTGCCGTTCCGGGCCTGGCCGTGGACGAGACCGTGGACATCGTGTTCGTCTGGTTCGTGGAGAACGCCCCGGAGGGCGCCCTCACCCTGAGGTTCATGGTCGACCCCGATGACATGATCGCCGAGGAGGACGAGTTCAACAACGCCTTCGAAGTGAGCGTGGTCGTCGAGGCCGCGGCCCTGCCCGACCTCACCTTCCCAGAGGAGGACCCGGTGCTGTTCTTCCCCGCGGAGCCCCGTGTGGGCGAGGCGGTGACCATCAGCATAACCGTCGTCAACATCGGGACCAACGCCTCCGAGGGGACCATCCTGGAGGTCTGGCTCGGCAACAACGTCATCGCCACCGCCAACGTGCCGGCGCTGGGTGTGGGAGAGAGCCGCATCATCGACGTGCAGTGGGCGGCATCCGAGATCCAGTCACCGTTGGAGGATATCCCTATCCCGATCCGCATAGACCCCAACAACGACATCCGGGAATCGAACACGACCAATAACGATATGACCTCGACTGTCACCTTCGTCCAGCCGCCCTCGGCCGTCCTTGACAACCTTGTCGTGGCCGCCGATCCCACCAAGGTCGAGGATGGGGGCAAGGTCGCCGTCACGGTGTCCATCGAGAACACGGGCGACAATCCAGCGATCATCACCATAACCATCAAGGACGGACTCACCGAGGTGGGTTCCAAGCAGGGCATCACCGTGCCCGCCGGTGGAGTCAAGAACGAGAGCTTCTCCATCACGCTGGAGGGTACCGGTGACCACGTCATCACGGTCACCGTCTACGATGGCGACGAGGTCGCCCAGGACCCCGCTGGCAATGATCTGGTCGAAGCGGTCACCGTGGAAGTGACGGCCAAGGAGGACGAGGGTTCGAACACCATGCTGTACGTCGCGATCGTGGTCATCGCC
>JAUVEQ010000394.1 GCA_030594725.1 Methanobacteriota archaeon | reverse complement strand
ACCACGTCGCCGGCGGCGTAGATACCGGGGACAGAGGTCTGCATGTCATCCTTGACCAGGATGCCGTGGTGGGTCTCGATACCGGTCCCCTCCAAGAAGCCGATGTTGGGACGCACGCCGATGCCCACGACGACGGTGTCACACTCGATGCGCTCATCGCCCAGCATGACAGCGTCGACCGAACCGTCCTCGCACGGGACGACCTCGGTAACCTGGGCGCCGAGGCGGAAGTCGATGCCTCCCGCCTCCAGGTGCTTCTGGGCGATGGCAGCCACGTCCTCGTCGAACACGCGGGGCAGGACCCAGGTGAGCATCTCCACGACGGTCACCTTGCAGCCCAGCTTGGCCAGGGCGACGGCCGCCTCGATGCCCACGAAGCCGGCCCCGATGACGACGCAACGGTTCTTTCCCGTCTCGATCCACTCGCGGATCCCATGGGAATCCAGCAGGGATGCGAGGAAGTGGACTCCCTCGATATCGAGACCTGGAACGGGTGGAACGAAGGGCAACGAGCCGGTACTCACCAGCAGCTTGTCATATGGAAGGGTTCCTCCGTTGTCCAGGTGGACAAGTCCACCCTTCGGGTCCACGGATTGTACCTTTGCCGAGACCTTCTTGGCGTCGTTCATGAACAGGTAGTCGGGGTCGCATCGGTCAAGGAAGCACTCGTCCAGCTCGCCACACATGGAGAAGGGTAGGGCACAGAGCGAGTATGGGAGTCCCTCCTCGGGAGCGACCACGGTCACGTTGGCGGGCTCGACACCAAGCTCCTTCTCGGTCGTCCTCAGGCTCTTGAGGGCTGCCAGCCCTCCGGCACCCATCCCAAGTATGACGACCTCCATCCGGAAACCTCCCTCATGCGATTGACACGCCCGTAGAAATAGGTTTCCTGCCTTCTGAAAAAAACAATCTGGCAAGGTTTTAATACCCCCGGTTACATAAATTCCCATACAAGGGGGCGAGGGTTGAACCTTGACCTCCATAGAGTTTGCGAGGTGCTCCTTTGGGATACGATCCAACTGACCGACGAGGGGATTGGAAAGGCCGCATGTGCGTCCATATCATAATGGCCATCACGTTCATCGTCCTTCTTGTCATCGCGGGATGGTCCTCGGCCGAGGATGATGGCACCGGGGAGAGCCGTTTCCCTCCCGCCGAAGGCTATCCCTCGTTCTACATCAAGTCGGAGGTCGTGATGACCTCGGAATGGACGGTGGATGTGAACATATTCTATCCGGGTTTCAACAGACCTTCGGAGAAGCCCATCCGGGACGCGGCCGCACCCTTCCCGGTGGTCATCTTCTCCCCTCCAATGGACACCGATTCGATCCTCTACCAGGACTACATGACCTCGCTGGTGGCCCAGGGCTTCGTCGTTGCCGGTGTGAGTTGGACGTACGAATATGACCGCGACGCGGACGTGGCGTGGCTCGACCATGTCAAGGTGATCGACCTCATCGAGGATATGGGCGAGGAATCCTCCTCGCCGCTCTTCGGCCTTCCCGACGTCAGCGAATGCGGGGCCTTCGGGTACTCTCGAGGAGGCAGGGCGGCTTTCATGTCGTCCACGGCGGACCCTCGGATCAGCACCGTGGCGGCATGGATGCCCACACTGAACAATGCCAGCGACGTCACCGGGAACAAGCTCCTCATCGGGGGGGCCGAGGACTACACCGCCTCTCCAGAGGAATACCTGGACCCCCTGTTCGATGACAGCGGACCTCCCATCATCTACATCATCAGGTGGGAGGACCACCACACGTCCATCGAAAGTGACTTCCATGGCGCACTGACCAATGACTTCTTCAGGTACCATCTGCTCGACGAGACCTCCCTGTACGACGACCTCTACGGGGACGACATCAAGGCCACCGCAGAGTCGGGCGAGTTCTGGCTACGCATCAAGACATCGTCCGGCATCTATAGCTCTTATGTGGAGAACGATCCTCCCGTCGCCGATGCCGGTCCGGACATCGAGATAGACCCACCGGCCATGGTCATGTTCGACGGGTCCGCCTCGACGGACAACATCAAGATCACCTCCTGGACATGGACGTTCGAATACGGTGGATCGCCGATGACGCTCTACGGAGAGTACGTGAACTTCACATTCGCCTTGACGGGCACCTTCGAGGTAGGCCTAACGGTGATGGATGGTGGCAGCAACTCCGACTCCGCCAGTTTCACCGTCACGGCCCTCGATGCCACCGACCCCGTTGCCGACGCAGGGGAAGACATTCTGGTAGACCAGGACGTCGCATTCCACCTCGATGGCTCGAACTCGACGGACAACGTGGAAGTGGTCTCCTGGTCATGGTCATTGATCATCGATGACGTTCCCATCGTCCTGTCAGGGGGGTCGAAATGGTACACGATATCCGAGCCAGGTACCTATCTCGTCCGTCTCGAGGTCGAGGACGAGGTGGGGAATTCGCACTCGACCGAGATAACGGTCACGGTCATGGACACCAAAGCGCCCGTCGTCGCTATCGAGGGGGACCCCTCGGTGGAGGCGGGCAAGAGCCTTTCCCTCGACGGTTCGACCTCCTCCGACAATGTTGAGGTGGTCGGCTGGTACTGGACCGTCAAGGAGGGTGACGAGGAGACGGACTATCAAGGGCCGGTGCTCGAGCACATCTTCGAGAAGACTGGCCAGCACGAGATCTTCCTCAGGGTAGTGGACGCGGAGGGGAACGAGGCCTCCAAGATCGTGACCGTCACGGTGTCGAAGAAGGAAGATGAGGCCGGTGACGGGCTTTCAACCATTGTGACCGCATTGTTCGTACTGCTTGCCGTGGCACACGTGATGCGGGTGATGGACCGACCCCGTCGGTGAAAGGTTCAACCAGCGTTCCGCTCGGCCTCCTTGGCCCGCTTGTTCTGAAGGTCCAGCGCACG
>JAUVEQ010000002.1 GCA_030594725.1 Methanobacteriota archaeon | reverse complement strand
CGGTCCCAGAAGGAGTTGTTACGGACCGAGCTGGAGATCGTCCGCCAGCAACTGGCCCACTACCAAGCCCTGGTCGAGGATATGAAGTACAGCGTCACCCGACCCGCGATCGAGGGATTCTTCGACGAACTCTGAGGCCATCCAGCTCCTGTACGTTGCCAGCATTCCTGATCCAGATCAGCTTATCAGCTTCATTATGGCCTCGGCCACCTCGCCGTTGCATGCATCGAGGGCAGCGCGGGCCTGCTCATCGGACACGCCCGTCTGGGCCATGACCAGCCCCACATCGTCCTCCGAGTAGAGTGCGGCGGGAGCGGGGACCGACCCCTCCTCCACACCCTCGATGGCGGCGGTACCTCCCGCGGAAAGGGCCCGTTCCTCGGGTCTGCCCACGACCTGGTAGGTCACGGTGCCCTGGGCCGAGATCGTCGTGACCTCCGGGCGACGGAAGAAGATCTCCCTGTCCCGGGTGCGGACGATCACCTCCTCCACACCCTCGATGGTGTCCATATCTATGCCCTGCTTCCTCATCATCGCCTTCATCTGTTTCGGGTTCATTCCCCTGCCGCCGGGATACATGGTCAGCCCTCGCAACTGGAGCAAGCGCTAGATGGGAAATAAAGGTTTCCGGCGCGGGCCCCCTCGTTCTCACGCCACGTTGAGGGAGAAGTCCACCGATCTGATCGAGTGGGTGATCCACCCCAGGGAGATCACGTCGGCGTACGGGGCGTAATCGATGGCATTGTCGGGGGTGATGTTCCCGGAGACCTCGATTGTGACCTTGGGATTCACGGCCCGGGCGGCGGATGAGGCCCTCTGGACCTGTTCGGGGGTCATGTTGTCGAGCATGACGATGTCGGCCCCTCCCTCGGTGGCCTCCACCGCCTCGTCCAGGGTCTGGGCCTCCACCTCGATCTTCTTGGAGAAGGATACCCTCTTGGCACGGTTGAGCGCCTCGGTGACGCTTCCGACGGCCTTGATGTGATTGTCCTTGATAATGACGGCGTCGTCAAGGGCCATCCTGTGAGGGTCACCTCCCCCCAGAGTGACGGCCCTCTTCTCGAAGACCCTGAAACCGGGGGTGGTCTTCCGGGTCGCGGCGATGCGAACGTCTGGGTTCACCTCCCGGACCCTTTCGGACAGATCCCTCACCAGCGTCGCGATACCAGACATTCGCATGAGGATGTTGAGGGTGAGCCTCTCCACCTTGAATATGGAACCAGCGTCTCCCCGGACCGTGAGCACCACGGTCCCGTTCGTGATGGGCTCACCGTCCTTGGTGTGAACGTCCACGTTGAGACCCTGGTCGGCGAAGAGGAACTCCGACTCCCTGATCCCGGCGAGCACGCAGTCCTCCTTGCATAGGACCTGCCCGACGACCATCTCGCCGTCCAGGAGCGCCTCGGAGGTGATATCGCCATCCCCGAGGTCCTCACGGAGATATCCCAACAGTAGTTCCCTGTAAGTCACGGGCCTCCCCCTCGTATCATGGCCCCCTCGCGATTTAATCCTTTTGGGGCCGACCAGAGCTGGACCACAAGGTTTAAACTTGCACCCGGGCATTGCATGGGACGGTGTATTAGAGTGAGCCAGGGGTTGTGAGATGGTCGGTCCCTCGAGCCATCCGGTCAGTCGCCGCAGCAAGGCCGCATCCATGGCCGTCATTGTCATCATGGCGATGCTCTCCATCGCCTTGATGCCCGCATTGATGGTCGTGGCCGACAATGCACCCCCCGTCGCCAAGATCTCCTCGCCCGAGGACGGCTCCGGGTTCATGGTCGGGGAGATGATCATCTTCGATGGTAGCCAGAGCGAGGACGAGGACCCCAACAACCTCACCTACGAATGGGACTTCGGCGGCCAGGTGGTCTCGGGAAAGGACAAGGCCGTTGTCCAACGCGCCTTCAACTCCCCGGGCGATGTCCTCGTGCTCCTCCGCGTCATCGACGTGGGGGGCCGCAACAACACCGCCTTCATCACTATCCACATAATCGCCCTCAACTCCCCTCCCGAGGCCATCATCACGTCCCCCGAGGAGGGCGAGAGGTTCCTGAGCGGCAAGAGCATCACCGTCGACGGCCGGGAGTCGTTCGACCCGGACGGGGGCCCCCTTGTATACCGCTGGGAGACCAATGGGGCCTACACGAGCAACGAGCCGCTCTTCAACATCCTCCACCTCTCCATCGGTCAGTACAACATCACGCTGTTCGTGTTCGACCAGATCGGTGCCGAGGACCATGCGACCGTCAACATCACGGTGGAGGTCAACGTGCCGCCCACCCTGTCGGAGGGCACGGTGGAACCCCTCACTGGACCCCACGACCTCCCTGGAGGCTTCAACTTCAGCATCACGTACCAGGATGATGACGGCGATGCTCCCGAGGACATTCGCGTCAAGGTGGGACTGCCCGGGAACCTTGTTGCCTACCAGATGCTCCCAGCCGACCCCGACGATACGGACCACATGGGAGGCAGCCGTTACTTCGCCACTGCATCCCTCGGCCCGGGCGAGCACAAGTTCGTGTTCACGTGCAAGGACCCCTTCTACTCCTGCGCCACCGCACTGTACGAAGGGCCCGTGGTCTACATGATCCAGGAGGTCCCATCCCCAAGCCTGGGTGCTGTCGCCATCGTCAACTGGACCGAGGTGGGGACCGTGGCCATCAGGGCAATGCCCATGCCCGGACCCGGACCCACGGGCACAGTGGTGATGTCCTCCACCGTGCGCGTGAGCATCGACCAGGGGACCTGGTCCGACGCCAGGCTGCGCCTCGCGTACTCCAGCGACTATCCGGTCAACGAGGAGACCATCACACTCCTCTGGTACGACACCATCAGGGGCATGTGGGTACCTGCATCCAGCCAGCATCATGATGTGGAGGGGAACACTGTGGAGGGACAGGTCCCGGCGGACGATGCGGTGATGGCCGTCTTCGCGGAACTGACCTCCTCGGACATCAACCGCCCTCCGAACCTGGCGATCCGTTACGACATCAAGGATGCGTACGTCGACGAGGTGCTCTGGTTCGACGCGTCATGCTCCACCGACCCTGACCACACCCTGAACCTCTTCTACTGGGACTTCACGGATGATGGCGAGCCCGGACCATGGGTGCCTGGGCTCAGGGCCTACCATGTGTTCGAGGACGAGGGGGTCTACCGGGTGGTCCTCATGGCCATCGACGGGGGCAACGAGCACTACTCCTACGAGAACGTCTCGATCAGGGCCGAGCGGGAGTACGCACCCGGACCATGGGACAACCCGGGCATCCTGTTCTTGCTCGCCTCCCTGCTGGTCATCGCATTCGGCCTGGCCGTCGCGTACCGGCTCCGAAAGCCACAGACCTACGACGACCTCTTCGGCAAGTCGTACCGACCATCGGAGGTGGACGAGTACTCCCAACTGTTCCGCAAGCTCACCGAGGAGGAGCTGCGGGGCGACCTCGAGGACGGACCGGAGGAGGGGGAGGTGGACGAGGCTCGGGAAGGGGACGAGGACGAGGAGAGCGAGTCGTCTCCCGACGATGAAGAGGGCGACATCGAGGACGATGTCGTGTCCGTGAGCGAGAGGAAGGAACCTGACCGGAAGGCCCGAGACCCTGAGGATGAGGGGACGGATTGAGGTATTCCAATGGGCTTCCTTGTGCTGGGTGCGGGGTCCATGGGAAGGGCGGTCGCCTACGACCTATCCAGGAGCCCGAAGGTCCTGCATGTCCGGGTCATGGACCATGAGGAGGGAAAGGCCGAGGCCGTGGCCATGGACCTCGCCTCTCCCAAGGTGTCCCACGGGACGCTGGATGTGACGGACCATGACGCTGTGGTCGGGGCAATGTCAGGCGTCGATGTCGTAATAAGTTGCGTTCCCTACAGGTTCAACTACGACCTTGCGGTGGCAGCGGTCGAGGCGGGGACCAGCTTCTGCGACCTGGGGGGCAACAACGACATCGTCCGGAAGGAGCTGATCCTCGACAAGAAGGCCAGGGACGCGGGGATCACCATCATCCCCGACCTCGGTCTGGCCCCGGGTCTCGTGAGCATCCTGGCGGCGGACGCCCTGGAGAGGATGGACAAGCTGACGGAACTTCATTTCCGCGTGGGAGGTCTGCCCATGAACCCGAGGCCCCCCCTGGAATACATGATCGTCTTCTCGCCTGCTGGCCTCATAAACGAGTACAGGGAGAGGGCCGTCGTCATCCGCCAAGGGAAGGTCATCACGGTCGACTCGATGGATGACCTGGAGGAGATCGAGTTCCCGGAGCCCTTCGGGAAATTGGAGGCCTTCAACACATCGGGAGGGACATCCACCCTCCCCCAGACCTTCCACGGAAAGGTGGATGTCCTCGACTACAAGACCATCAGGTACCCCGGGCACTGCGAGAAGGTCAAGTGCATGATCGAACTGGGCCTCTTCGACGAGGCACCCATCGAGATCGACGGGACCCCCATCGTCCCCCGCAACGTGACCGAGGCCCTCCTTGCGGCCAATCTTTCGTACGAGGACGATGACGTTGTCCTGCTCAGGGCGTGGGCGGAGGGGACCCTGGATGGCGAGGAACGAACCTTGACCTACACGATAATCGACCATTGCGACAAGGAGCATGGCATCACGGCCATGCAGAGGATGACGGCCTACCCTGCATCGATCGTCGCCCAGATGATGGCCACGGGGGCGATAGCGGAGACGGGGGCCATCCCCCAGGAACTGGTGGTCCCGACCGCACGGTTCTGCGAGCAGCTTGAGAAGAGGGGCGTCAAGCTGGACATAGTCATCGATTGATCCGCCATGCTTGCTCCCCCGCTCATCCCTTTCCGATGGACCGTACGTAATCGTCGACGGCGGCCAGGTCCGTGTCGAGGGCCAGCTCCCCCCTCCTCTCGAAGGGAAGCCACATGAGCTCCTCGGCCTCGTTGGCTTGGATCTCGCCGACCCAGGAAGTGACGCTGTAGAAGTGGATCCTGATGTCGTAGGTGGAGGAGTAGACCTTGGTCGAGACGTACTCGTGGTCGATGGGCTCGATGGAAAGCTCCTCCATCATCTCCCTGCGGAGGGCCGTCTCAGCGTCCTCGCCATCCTCGACGTGCCCACCCGGGACGGACACCGTCCCCGGGTCCAGCTGCTTGTTCTCCTTGCGCCGTTCCACCAGGAAGGAACCGCCCCTGACCAGGACGAAGACCACGGCCTCGCGAATTGTCACCAGACCTGGAGAAGGTGCTCTCGGATATATATTGCATGGGGGGAGGTGCAGGCGCCGGGATTTGAACCCGGGCAATGAGCTTGGAAGGCTCAGGTCCTACCAGGCTAGACCACGCCTGCGTGCGTTCGCCGTGAGGCGTGTCCCGGTTCTTTAGGGTTTCGGGTGGTACGGCGGGAACTCACATATCCATCCCATCGCCCAGCTCGTTGGCCCTCGCAATGGCCTCCTCGCCATCAGCCACACGGCCCATGCGCTTGAGCAGCATCCCTCGGTTGTACCACGCGTTGGGGTTGTCCGCCGCCGCCTGGATGCACTTGTCGTAGCAGTACAGGGCCTCGTCCACGCGGCCCATGCCCTCGAAGGCCGCTCCCCGGTTGTTCCAGGCCTGGGCGAATCCGGCGTCCACCTCCAGGGCCTTGTTGTAGCACCTGACCGAGTCCTCCAGACGGCCGATCCGGTACAGGAGCGTGCCGAGATTGTTCCAGAGAAGCTTGTCCTGGGGATTGATCTGCAGGGCCGTCTCGTAGCACTCGATGGCCCTGTCGGGCATGTCCAGGTCGTCGAACGCGATGGCCATGTTGTTCCACGTGGACTTGTTGTCAGGGTTCACCTTGGCGGCCCTATCGAAGGCGTCCACCGACGCGTGCACCTTGCCCAGGTTGAACAACGCCACGCCCTTGTTGTTCAGGGCCTCCTCGTGCTCCGGAGCGATGCCCAGGGCGTGGTCGTAGCATTCCAGGGCCTGGTCGTACCGACCACCCTCCTCCAGGAGGTTGCCCTTGAAGTTCCAGAGGTCCGGATCGTGGGCCGAGCGCTTGATCGCATGGTCCACAGCCTCGAGGGCGGGACCCATTGCGCCCTCCTTGTGGTACAGGGCCGCGGCCTCCCTCCAGAACTCGGCGTCGTCGGGGGAGATCTCGGAGGCCCTGAGCATTGCAGCGATGGCCTCGTCGTACCGACCCATCTTGTTGAGCAGTTCCGAGTACCTGAGGAGCAGCTCCGTGGATTCGGGCATCAGCTCCACCGCCCGCTCGTAGGCGGCAAGGGCCTCCTCGTGGTCGCCCATCTGCACCAGGATCTCCCCCTTGCGGACCCAGACCTCCGCGTTCTGCTGGTCCAGCTCCAGCACACGCTTGTAGGCGGCCCGGGCCTCTTCCAGGCGACCCACGGCGGAGAGGAGTTGTCCCTTCAGCTTCCAGGCCTCGATGAGATCTGGCTTGTACGAGAGTGCCTGGTCCAGGTAGTGGAGCGCGTCATGGACGTTGCCCCGGTCGGCCTGGAGCTTGGCCCGCTCGACCCACGCGATGTAGTTGCGCGGGTCGATCTCGTTCACCTCGGTGAAGGCCCGCATGGCGCCCTCGGGGTCTCCCTGGAGCAGACGCACGCGACCCTTGTGGAGCCATGCATCGGGGTCCGATGGCTCCAGCTGGAGGGCGCTGTCGATGCACTCCTCCGCCTCCTCGTATCTACCCAGCGTATCGAGGATAATGCCCTTGTCAAGCCACGAGCCCTTGTGGTCGGGCTTCATCTTGTGGATCTTATCGAGGGCCTCCAGGGCATCCGACTCCCTGCCCAGGTCCTGGTAGGCCTGTGCCAGGTACATCCACACCTGAGCATAGTCCGACCGGGCCTGGATGGATTTCTCGAAGTAGGGAAGGGCGGACCGGGGCTTGCCCACGTTCTGAAGGATGCGGCCCTTGTTGATCAGGGCCTCGGTATATCCTGGACGCAGCTTGAGGGCCCTGGAGACCAGCTCGAATGCCTCCTTGACACGACCCATCTCAGACAGGACGAACCCCTTGTTGTTCAGCAGTTCGGGGTTGTCCTCGACCCCCTCCATCGCCCGGTCGTAGAAGTACACGGCGTCGAAGAGGTCCTCGCTGGCCGAGTCCAGGGACACCTTGGTCACGCCCGGAAGGCTCGATAGGAACCGCTCGTTGGCGGAGCGCTCCAGGTAGGAGTAGTTCCCCAGCCTCAACCCCAGCTGGGTGCAGTCCTCGGTCTCCACCATGGCGCCCAACAGCTCGTCGAAGCGCAGCCGGGCCTCCATCATCAACCGACGGTCGGAGTCCAGGATGTCCACGTGACGGTCCTTCACCAGGTCCCTTGGCACCGAGGACTGGGTCACCCTGTGGCCCAGGTCGTGCAGCTCCCGCTCGTAAGGGGTCATCTCTTCCGGTGCCTTCGGCGTGACGTGTCGGGCCGCCCCCACCAAGTGAAGCTCGGTCGAATCGGAGTCCACCATGTCCCGGGACCTGCCATCGAAGGAGATCCCACGTATCTCCATGCGTTTCTTGACGTCGTCGATGGAGGGCCCTCTAGGGAGCGGTTCTCCGCATTCGGTGCATCGGGGTGAATCCGATGGCATCACGGCTCCACATTCTGGGCATTGGGCCATGTGCATCCCATGCGTTCATGCGCTCTGGACGATTTAATCCTTTCCGCCCGAGGACGGGATACGGAGAGGCTAGAACATCTTCTTGAGCTTGGGGATGGATTCGGTGCGGGCGAACACGACCGCGTTGTCCCCCACCTCGATCTTGGTCTCCCCATGGGGAATTATGGTCATGCCGTCCCGGGCGATGGCGGCTATGATGCTGTTGGGTGGCATGCCGATCTTCCGGAGGGGCTTACCAGCGACCTTCGACTTGGAGGTGACCACGAGCTCCAGCACCCGCGCCTCTCCCTGCTGCATCACGGCAAGGGAGACCAGGTCCTCGCTCTGGTGGGCGTACTGCAAGATGGTGTTGACCGTGGATATCCTGGGAGAGGTCGCAAGGTCGATGCCCACGTCATTGAGCAGGTCAACGAGCTCGAGCTGGTCGATGAGTGCGATGGTGCTGTGGGCGCCCAGCTTCCCGGCCAGGAAGCAGGACAGGATGTTCTTGCCCTGGGCCCCCGTGGCGCCTATGAAGGCGTCAACGGACGCCACTCCCTCGTCCAGCAACAGCTCCCTGTCGGTGGGCTCACCCCTGATGACCAGGGTCGAGGACAGCTGGGCCGAGGCCTCCTCCGCCAGCTGACGGTCGGACTCGATGAGGCTGATGTCCACATCCCGCTCCATCAGCTTGGCGATGTTGACGCCTATCCGTGTGGCTCCCGCGATCATCACCTTGGATATGGGCGAGTCCTCGTCCCACTTGACACGGATGTCCAGCAGGTCCTTCGTCTGCCGGATGGCGCTGTCGGTCCCCACGATGACGACCCGATCACCGTGCTGGATGGAATCGTTCCCCTGGGGAACGATGACATCGGACTTGCGAAAGATGGCGGCCAGGTTGGCACCCTTGGGCCAGTAGATGTCGCGGATGGGTTGTTCCAGCACGGGGGCGTTCTCCCCGGGGCTGACCTGCACCACCTTGATCTTGCCCTTTGCGAACACGTCGGACTCGACAAGGGCCGGGGTCGATGTGAGGATCCGAACGATCTTGGTCGCCGCCACCAGGTCAGGGCATATGGCCACATCGATGCCCAGGAGCTTGAACTTGTCCAAGGACACTGGCCTGTCGATGTAGTCGGTGTGGTTGATGCGGGCGATGGTGCGCACGCCGTAGCTCTTGGCGATGGAGCACGCCACCATGTTCACCTCGTCGGTCCCGGTGACCGCGATGAAGTTCTTCGCCTCCCGGATGCCCGCCTCTTCGAGATTTGCGGAGGCCGCGGCGTTACCGCGGACCACCAGGGCGTCCAGGGACTCTGCCCGGTTGGCCGCGGCCTCGTCGGATTCGATTATGGCCACCTCGTAGCCCTCGCTGTAAAGAGATCGGGCGATGTAGTAGCCAACCTCCCCCGCACCGGCGATGACGACGCTCACGCGGTAGGAAGGGGACGGTCCCTTCAAAAACGTTTCGTCACCAGGGTCGATGCCTGGTAATGAGTGGGGTTTGAATGAGATTTGAGATTTTTACACTTTACAATCATACCCATAATTTCATATATCCAGGTGGGTACTGGGATTCGGGCGGATTCTGATTGAGTGAGAACAAGGGAAACGAGGGGTCCGAAGTCTACGAATGTCCAATCTGTGGTTCCGAGGTTCCTGGCACACAGGACAGATGCCCAGGATGCGGAGCCTGGTTCGACGTCAGCAGGCTGCAATGTCCCATCTGTGCAGAGGAGGTATCCGTGGACGCCAGTGAGTGTCCCAAGTGCGGAACCCTCTTCGGAGAGGGGGATGCAGATGCCGACCTTGACCTGTTCTCCGACCTCACCTGTCCCGTCTGCGAGACCCCCCTCGATGAGGACGATACTATCTGCCCTGGCTGCGGTCAGGAGATCGAGATCCAGGAGATCGGCGAGGGGAAGGACGAGAGATATCCCGTCAAGGTTTCCAAGGATTTCCGGACGGCCGGCGAAGAGGGCCTTGTCAACGGCAAGGGCCTCACCAACGGGGCCGGCATGACCAACGGCCGGGGCATGGTCAACGGCTCCGGCATGACCAACGGCATGGGCCTCACCAACGGGGCCGGCATGGTCAACGGGGCCGGCATGATAAACGGCGCTGGCATGGTGAACGGCCGGGGCATGGTGAACGGCCGGGGCCTCACCAACGGCGCTGGCATGGTGAACGGCGCGGGCTTCATCAACGGCCGGGCTGGCTCCGTGTCCAACCTCTCATCCAGGGAGGGCATGGTCAACGGCCGCGGGGTCTTCGATTACGAGGACGGCGAGAAGTTGCTGTCCACCCGGATGATCATCCCCCCGAGACGCCACATGGCCAAATCCCTGGCCCTCGCCCTGGTCTTCATAATGATCCTGGTCCTCGTGGGAGCCATGGTGGTCATGGTCCCCTCCGCAGAGGAGGGCATCATAATCGATGGCGAGTTCGAGGACTGGAAGGGCATCACCCGCTTCACAGACCGAACGGGCGACTTCACCAACTCCAACCTGGACATCGAGAGCTACGCCTTCACCGACGACGGGGGAGACCTGGCGGTCCACGTCCAGGTCAGGGGACAGATCCTCAACGGGAACGTGCCAGTGGATGGTATGGACACCTTCATCGCGTTCTTCGACGTGGACGATTCCGACACCACCGGCTACCGGATGTACGGCTTCGGCATCGACTACATAATCGAGGTCAGGGGCTGGGACAACACCATCCACAGCGCCTCGGTCAAGGAGTTCAAGTCCTCACGCGACCCCAATGACTGGAACGGCTTCACCGCCGTGGGGTCGGTCTCCGCCGCCGCGAAGGGCAGCCAGATGGAGATCAAGGCCACCAACGCCGCCAGCTGGATGGACGACAAGGACGCCCGCTGGGGCATGAACCTTCAGACCAGCGAACTGGAGGGTGACTGGTCCCCGTTCACCCTGCGCAAGCCCGGCGCGATACAGCTCCGCCAGACCTCCATGGGGGTCGTGGGCGAGCACCTGATGCCCGGACAGCAGTACAACGTGCTTCGGATGGACCTGACCTCCTACGACCTGGAGGCGAGCCTGACCTACCTCACGGCGGTCAGCGCCATCGAACCCGCCCCCACCCTGCTGGACCTCCAGAGGTGCGACCTGTTCCTCGACTCCAACAGGAACGGTGACTGGGACTCGGGCGACCTGTCCCTGTCAGACGACAACTGGGGCACCGGGGACGACGGCGGGGTATCGTTCAACATGGAGGCCTCACCCCTGATGGTTCCAGAGGGTACCGTCCAGCGTCTCTTCCTCGTCGCAACGGTCGGCGGTTCCGCCAATCCCGGACGGGCGGTCATGCTCCACGTGGCCGACCCCTGGTCCGTGGAGGCCGAGGACCTGCCTGCCACCGTGATCCCGATAGAGGGCAGGGCCTCGTACATAGACGATTACCAGCTACCGATAGCGATCGACGGCCTGTTCGAGGACTGGAACTCCGTCTTCGAGGACAACGGTGGCAACATCACATTGCACCAGGACCCCTTGGGGGACGGGCCCCGGCCCAGCCTGGACCTTTACCATTACGCTTCTTTCATCGATCCGGAGCCCGGTTCCGACCGGGCCCTGTTCTACGCCGAGATAGACCCCAGCAGCAGGGTGCTCAGGGGCACCCCCACCCCCCTGGACAAACTCCAGCGTCCCAGCGGGGGAGGCGGAAACGGTGGAGGGCCCGGCCCGACCGAACCCCCCGAGGCCTTCGGGTACGACGCGGCCCAGTTCTTCATAAACATCGAGGGCGCAACGCCCTCCAGGAACTTCCTCGGCATCCAGGCCACCCATGTCATCGACGTGCGAGGCGTGGACGGAGAGGTCCGCACCGTGACGCTCTGGAAGTACACCGGGGCCGTGGCCGCGCCATGGGTGCGTACGGTGGATCCGGTGAAGGCGGCCGCGGGCGTCCACGAGGTGGAGGTCGCCCTCGACACAACGAACCTGGCCAACGTTGAGATCGCCCTCGTCATGATGGTGGGCTGGGACGGCGGTTCGGACGCTGGCTCGCCCCACGTCGTGCAGGACCCGGGGGAGGAGACCCGGAATGACGATTGGCCCCCGGGACCTCTCCCGATCCCAGAGTTCGATGACATCGTGTTGCCAGCCGTGTGCACCCTCATCGCCTACACCATAGTGAGGCGACGGAAGCGGGCCTAGGACCCCCCCATTCATGCCAAAGGTTATAATACCGCGAGGGGTATCCAGAACGGATTAACGGGGCGGTCGGATTAGTGCAAAGGTGTAAAGACAGGTACGCCGGCCCGGGGGGCCTTTCCGAATTCCACCCGGAACAGCTTGCACGCTCCCTCCCACCGTTATATTTGAACGTGGAAAGGCCCAAGGGAGGGTCGTGAACGGTCAGGTTCGTCAAGGATAGGGCATCACTGGACGAGGTCATGGAGCGGATGGACCCGGTGGTAGAGCGCTGGTTCCGCTCCCGCTTCGATAGCTTGACCGCACCCCAGGCCACCGCCATCCCCCTCATCGACGAGCGCAAGACCACCCTGATCTCGTCACCCACTGGCTCGGGCAAGACCATCACAGCGTTCCTTTCGGTGATCAACCACCTCTTCCGCCTGCACCAGCGGGGAGAGCTGGAGGACCGGATCTACTGCGTGTACGTGTCCCCCCTGAAGGCCCTGGCAAATGACATCCACAAGAACCTGGAGGTCCCCCTGGAGGAGATCCGGGAGATCGCCCGCAGGGAGGGCCTCACCATCCCCGACATCCGGGTGGCAGTACGCAGCGGGGACACGACCACCGCCGAACGGCAGCGCATGGTCAAGCGTCCGCCCCACATCTTCATCACCACACCCGAGTCCCTCTCCCTGGTCCTGTCCACCCGTCGCTTCTCCGAGAAGTTCGACGGAGCTGAATGGGTGATCATCGACGAGATCCACGACCTGTGCTCCTCCAAGAGGGGCGTGCTACTGTCCCTGGCGATGGAGCACCTGCAGGCCCGGGTGGGCGAACCCCTCACCAGGGTGGGCCTCTCGGCCACACAGGCGCCGATAGAGGAGATAGCCGGATTCCTGTCAGGGTACGAGGACGGGGATATGAGGGACGTCAACATCGTACAGGTCTCCCCGGAGAAGGAGATCGATCTCCAGGTGCTCATCCCCGTGGAGGACCTGGAGAAGACGACGTACAAGGATGCCGAGGCGGCGATGCACAAGATGCTGGTGGACCTGGTCAAGGAACACCAGACCACCCTCATCTTCACGAACACACGGGCGGCGACAGAGTCCCTCGTGATAAAGCTCAAGGAGCTGGGCATCCAGCACGTGGCGGCCCACCACGGGTCCATGAGCAAGGAGAAACGACTTGATGTTGAACGGTCCCTCAAGAGGGGCCAGCTCCAGGCCATCGTGTCGTCCACCTCGCTGGAGCTGGGCATCGACATCGGCTCCATCGACCTGGTCGTGCAGATCGGCTCGCCCAAGTCCATATCGAAACTGCTGCAGCGGATCGGCCGCTCGGGCCACAGCCTCTACCGGGTGACCAAGGGTCGGATCGTGGCACTGGACCCGATGGAGCTGGAGGAGTGCACGGTCCTGGTGCATTCCGCCCTGAGGGGCGAGATCGACCTGGTGCGCATCCCGATGCACAGCCTGGACGTGCTGTCCCAGTTCCTGGTGGGGCTTGCGATAGTGGAGCCCTGGTCCATCGATGGCGCTTACGACCTGATACGCTCCGCCTACCCCTACAAGGACCTCGAAAGGGAGGACTTCGACCGTGTCCTCGAATCCCTGGGAGAGGTCGCAAGGCTCAAGCACAGGTCGGTGTACGCCAAGCTCTGGATAGACTGGGAGAACGGCCGCTTCGGCTCCAAGCAGGGTGCGCGTCTCATATACTTCACAAATGTGGGGACCATCCCGGAGGAGACGACATGGCGCGTCTTCTCCGAGAAGGGCGTCCCCCTGGGCAACCTCTCGGAGCGCTTCATAGAGAGGGTCCGGCCCAAGGAGGTCTTCGTCCTGGGAGGCAAGACCTACGAGTTCATCCAGACAAAGGGCACGAAGGTGTTCGTCCGGGACGCCCACGGGCGCAAGCCCACCATCCCCTCCTGGGCCGGGGAGGCCATGAGCCGAAGCCGGGAGCTGGCCCAGGCCGTCTCGAGGCTCCGGGACGAACTGGGCAAGCGGATGGAGAAGGACGTCCAGTCCGATGTCGTGGAATGGCTGGACGACGAGTACCACCTGAACCGCGAGCTGGCCCTCAACCTGATACGCCAGTACCGGGCCCAGTCGACAACGGCGGGCATGGTCCCGTCCAGCACCAGGCTGCTCGTGGAAGGCTACACCGACGTGCGGGGGGACCCCAACATCCTGGTCCACACCACCCTGGGCCGGTCCGTGAACGAGATCCTGGCCCGGGTCTGCGCGGTCCGGATAGGTCGTACGAACCCCGGTCTTCGCGTGAGGACCCTGCTGGACGACGACACGTTCGCACTGTTACTGGACCAGGAGGTGGACCCCAAGGAGGTGGCGGACGCCCTCAAGGCGGGCCCGCTGGAGAAGGACCTCCGGGAGGTGCTCCCGGGCAGCGAACTCTTCCACCAGCGGTTCCGCCATTGCTCCACCAGGGCCTTCCTGGTGCTTCGCAACTACCGGGGCCGGGAGGTGCCGATCGCCAGGCAGCACCAGCAGGCGGCCCGGCTGTACGACGACCTGGCGGATGACGGGGAGTTCCCCGTCACCAAGGAGACCTACGAGGAGTCACTGCACCAGGCGATGGACCTTTCGACGGCGGAGGTGATCGCGGCGGAGCTCAAGAAGGGCAAGCGCAAGGTCACGGTTCGACCGTACTCCGACCGTCCATCCCCCTTCGCCTTCAAACTGCTCCTGATGGGCATGTCCGACCTGCTGCTCATAGAGGACAGGTCAGTGCTCCTGCGGGAGCTACACCGGGACGTGCTGGCCAAGGTCATGCCGGAGGTCGACATATCCACCCCGCGATACAAGAGGGAGGAGGTGGAGGAGTTCTACACGGGCAAGCGGGGCATGCTTGTCTTCAACTCCAAGTCCGCCCTCAAGGAACTACTGGAGAGGTTCGGGCCCCTTCCCCTGACAGCCGATGGCGAACGCTCCATCATGGACTTCACCGAGGTCGAGCCCTTCACCGTGGAATGCTGGCTCAAGGAGCTTGTCCAGGAGAACGAGGCACATTCGTTCTGGTGCCACAAGCTTGTCTGGGCCTTCGGCGAGCACGAGGACATGTTCTCGGCCCTTTACCCGCCTCCCATGGAGGAGGAGCTGAACGAGACCGACCGGAGGTTGATGTCCCTCGTGGAGGAGAACGTGACAACGGCGGAGATCACGACGGCGGCCGATAAGGCGTTCAAGCGGCGCGGGCACCCCGTCGGGGATGAGGTCCGGGACGCTCTGCTCGACCTGCAACTTCGCAACGCGATCAGGCTGGTCACCGTGCCGACCCTCATCAAGAGCGCCGGGGCCCATGAGGCTTCCGAGCTGATGCTGGAGGTGTTCGCGGAGGCGCCCGCCACATCCTTTTCGGAGGAGGAGGAGCTGGCGGAGGAGGTGGCAACCTCGGAACCCGAGATCCTCGCAGAAGGCGCATCCTGCGAGTACGGCGCCAGCCCCGAGGAGGAGGCCTGGGAGGCGCGGACCCCCTCGGACATGTCCCTGGAGACGGCGGCCTCGACCTACGTCCATCCCTACCTGGAGTACCATCCGCCGGCCCCATTGTCGCGCATCGCGTACGACCTGGACCTGGACATCGACCTCCTCCGGGGCACCCTGCGTGATCAGGAGGACGCGGGCCAGGTCGCGGTGGGTTCCTTCGTCGGCGGCGAGACCCCCCAGTACATGCTCTGGGTGGACAAGAACACCTTCGAGGGCCTGGCGAAGGGTCGTCGCGTGGTCAGGGAGAACGTGGCACGCCAGTTCGCCCTCGAGAAGTTCTTCCGCGGCTACGAGCGGATCGAGGACTTCTTCGAGATATTCCTGGCCGCGGGCCTGCCCTTCGACATCTTCAACAGGGTCGAGGACTTCCGGCTTGAGGACTGGTGGGACCTGCAGGACCGGGGGGAGGTGCTCCACGGCCGGTTCGTGAGAGGGCACGTGTTCTTCACCACCAAGGAGCTGGCCCAGCTGCTGGCCTCCGCCTACCGGATCGAGGACCTGGACAAGCTGGACCTGGAGGTGTTCGACCAGATCTCCTCGTCGACGGGCATCTCTGCCGCGGGTGCCGCCAAGGCCATCGGCCTCAAGCGGGAGGAGGTCCAACCCTCAATAGACAAGCTGGACCGGAACGTGTACATCCTCCGCAAGTTCGTGGAGAAGAAGGCCTGGTCATCCCGGAACCTCTACCTCCCCTTCGAGCTGAAGAAGCCAATAAAGGATGCCAAGATGAAGATAATCGAGCGTTACATCCTCGGTACTGGCCCCCTCACCTTCACGGCCGTCAGGTCATTCACCGATTTCCCGTTCAACGAGGTCCTGAACATCGTCAACGAGCTGCAGGAGGAGGGGGTCATCGAGCGGGTGCTGGTGGTGGGTGATACCTCGGTGGACATGTACGTCCATCGGGACGATGCCGAGCACCTCATGCGCATGGAGGCCAAGGTCCGGATCAGCGACCCGCTCCGGGTGCTGTCCCTGTACGACCCCTACATACAGCACATGTGGGCCGAGCTGACCACCAAGTACGGCGAGGGCTGGATATTCCCCGTCGTCCGCAACGGCAAGCTGTGCGGGATGGTGGAGAAATGGCGCATGTCGGGCGTGGTCGACATAAGGGAGATCCAGCTGGATGACCTTTCGCTGCTGGAGGAGCTCCTGGACGAGCTGGACCGCCAGATGGCCTTCTACAGGCAGTTCGGCCTGGAGGTCATCCGCATCCGCGCCGCCTTCGGCCGTCCCGTGAACGATCTGCCGGTCCGCCTCCGCAACCGGTTCATCAAGAAGGGCTACCACATGGTGCAGGGCTTCCTGGCCAAGGGGGACATGGTACCCCGCAGCTTCCCCAGGGAGAACGTGTACGCTTACCTGTTCCACAAACAGCACATCGCACCCTCCCTCAAGTTCAAGGACGTGATGGAGGCGGCCAAGTCCATGGGCGGCCTCCGGTCGGACTTCGAGGCCTCGCTGCGCGTGAAGGCATTCCGCAAGCTCAAGCGTCACGTGAAGGCCGGTGACCTGGTGGCGGGCCTGATGATACCGGCCCACCTCATGTACGCCACCCGGAGGGACATGCTGATCTACAAGGTGGCCAAGTCACGCCCCGTCACGGATGACATGGCATACATCGTCAAGATGATGGACCAGCACCAGGGCGTGACCCGCAGGGAGCTGATGGAGTCGTCGGAGATCGGTCGTGACCGCTTCGAGGCGGCCTTCAACGCCCTCTACGAGGGATTGTACATTATCAGGGACCCCAGCAACCTCTACGTCCTCACCCCCGTGCCCAAGCTCTCCCAGAAGGCGGCCCGCCGCGTCGTTCTCGAGCGGATGATCTCCAATGTGGGGATGGTGTCCGCCGAGGGCCTGGCGATGATGTCCAAGCACGAGTTCAAGATCGACGAGATAAAGGAGACCCTGGGGCGACTGGAGGCCGAGGACAAGGTGGTCAAGGGCTTCTTCATGGAGGAGGACGACAGCCTCTACTGGATCATCAAGCGGGACCTGGATGTTCTGCCGAGGATGAGCTTCAAGTACAGCTTCGTTCTCAGCCCCTTCGACCAGCTGGCCCAGCTGCTGTCCCAGGAGATCCGGCGGAAGTTCCGCATAGGTTCCTGCTTCGTCATCTTCGTGGGTGCCGAGATGGCGGGCGCCTTCAAGGGCACCAAGAAGGGCAACACCCTCACCCTCACGGAGTTCATAGGCGGCGACAGGGAGCGGAAGGTGCTCCGGCTCTTCGAGAGGGAGTGGGGCCTCAGTGTCCGCAAGCCAGCCAAGACCCAGGAGGTCGACGACTGGGAGCTGATGAGGTACTGGGAAGAACACGCATATTGAGGGCACTGGACCCCCTATTCTCAACCTATCGTTTTCTATAATCAGAAGGGAATGCTTAATAACCTCCTGGGAGCTCAATATTCAGGTTCGGGAGGCTGGGCTGTGGCTGACTACGTCCCTGTATATTCCAGAAGGGAGAGAAGGTTCAGGAATCTGGGGAAGATCCTGTTCGTAGCCACGGTCATCCTGGTGGTCTGCCTGATCATGTCCATCAAGGTCTCCATCATCGACAACGACTTCCAGTTCGAGTGGGTCGAGCTGGAGAACGACCAGGACGAGCAATTGAGCGGCCTGCTCCTCACCCCCAACGATGCCCCGGACTCGGGGGCGCCAGCGGTGATAATCACCCACGACCTAGGCGGTCACAAGGAACAGAACAACCGTTTATCCTTCGAGCTCGCCAGGGAGGGATTCGTGGTACTGGCCCTTGACCTGCGGGACCACGGACGTAGTCGTGGCTACACAACGTTCAACGATTACTACGAGGGAGAGGCCTACGACATCATCGCCGCCTACGAGTTCCTGGCCCAGGACGTCAGCAAGGTGGACCCCGAACGCATCGCCGTGGTGGGCGATGGCTTCGGTGGCGCCGCGTGCCTGATGGCCAACAACATCCTCCTCGAGAGGAACGTGACCCTGGCGGCCGTGGTCGCATGGGCGCCGCCCATCGACATAACCCCCCTGTACAACGATAATTGGGACGAGATCGAGCCGTTCATCGACCGGCGCATCAACGACGTGGACTGGACCACGACGGAGGAGAGGAACAACAGGTCCATCGTGGCCCACATGGATGCGCCGAACTGGGACCCCAACAAGGTCTACATCATCTACGGCGGTCAGGACAAGAAGATCCCGGACGACCAGTTCGGTCCGATGGTGGAGAAGGCCGAGCTCTTCCAGATGGCCGACCTCGGCCATGACCTGTCGGAGGACCAGCGGGTCCTCGAGTTCACCATCGACTACCTCTACAGGAGACTGGAGTTGACCCCCAGGGTGGACTACGACTTCAATTACGAGGAGGTGGAGGCGGTCAACAGGCTGGTCCACGCCTCCAGCTTCGCTGTGATGATCCTCGCCTTCATGATGGTCTACGAGGTCCTCGTGATGAAGAAGACCTCCCGGTCGTACATCCCGCAGTTCTCCAGGGAGGTCAAGCCAATGTTCGTGGGAGTGGCGACCATCATCGACATCGTCGCCTACGTGGCGATAGCGTACGCCGTGGGGCGATTGTACAACATACTGACAGACAACCCCTTCATGGAAATATTGCCCGCGGCCCAGTTCTACTACACCCTGCTGTGGGCATCGGCCCTGCTGATAGGGTTCGGCATGCTCGTCTGGTACATCTGGTCGTTCTGGATGCCCCGGGACGATGAACTGACGTCCGAGACCTGTGGCAACCTCCGTGGCATCGTCTCCGGCATGATAGCCCTCGTCGTCATCGTCATCAACTTCTTCCTCGGCCAGGTCCTGCTCTTCGGTCCCAACTATCCGAAGGGCTACGAGTTCTTCGTCGTGGCCCTCATCAGCTTCGGTTTCTTCATGGGTCACGAGCTGTGGATGCGCAAGTTGCTGCACATGAAGGTGAAGAGCCTGCTGTCAAGGTTCTTCCTGCGCCACCGACTGCCCTACCAATTGACCTTCTTCGGCATAATGTACGGCCTGTACGCCCTGCTGATCCTTGTGATGATGTGGAACGTCGGCCGCGAGCACTTCGACGTGGACTTCGGAACGGTCTACTTCCTGATGGTCACCGTGATAGGTCTGGGCTCCACCATCATATACCACAGGAGCAACAGCCTGATGGCCTCGGTGACCTACAGCGCGATCATGGCCCCATGGTTGCTGAACATCGCCCACCATCTGTGAGCCCGGCACGTCCCCAAAGCCCTTAAATGGGACCCCCGCCATCCACCATCCTGGCTAGCGATAGGAAGAGGCGAGATCGAGCATGGTGACCATCGATGAGCAGATAAAGGAGATCGAGGAGGAGATCTCCTCCACCAAGTACAACAAGGCGACCCAGCACCACATCGGCAAGCTCAAGGCAAAGCTGGCGCGCCTCAGGGTGGAGTCGGATGCCCGGGCCGCCTCCAAGGGCGGTGGCAAGGGATACGCCATCCGCAAGTCGGGCAATGCCACCATTGCGATAGTGGGCCTTCCCAGCTCCGGCAAGTCGACCCTCCTCAACAAGCTCACCCAGGCCGATTCGGAGATCGGACACTTCGACTTCACCACCACGACCGTGGTTCCGGGCACCCTCAAGCACAGGGGAGCCAACATCCAGATGCTCGACCTGCCGGGCCTGATCGCGGGCGCCTCCAAGGGCAAGGGGCGAGGCCGTGAGGTCCTGGCCGTGGTAAGGACCGCCGACATGATCCTGCTGCTGGTCGATGTCTACCGACCAGAGGCGTACGTCCTCATCCGTGAGCTCAACATCGCTGGCCTGCGCCTCAACGAGCGGGAGGCCGATATCGTCATCACCCCCCGGAACCGGGGCGGCATCAACGTGCGCAGCACCGTCAAGCTGACCATTCTGGACGACGAGCTGGTCACCGCGATGGTCCGGGCATACGGCCTGGTGAACGCCGACGTGGTGCTCCGCCAGGACGTGGACGAGGACCAGCTGGTGGACTACCTGCAGGGAAACCGCCGCTACGTGATGGCGATGGCAGCTGTGAACAAGATCGACGCCGTGCCAGAGGCGACCTGGCATCCGATAGTCGATGATCTGAAGACCATGGGCTTCCCCGTGGTGCCGATCTCGGCGGACAAGGACACCAACCTGGAGCTGCTCAAGGACACGATATTCGAGAACCTGGACCTGATGCGCATATACATGCGTCCCAGGGGCGGGGAGACCGATTACGAGGAACCCCTCATCATCAGATGTGGCGCCACCGTGAGGGACGTGTGTGACACCATCCACAGGGACATCAAGCGGAAGTTCCGGTTCGCCAACGTCTGGGGGGAGAGCGCCAAGTTCCCGGGACAGAGCGTGGGCCTGGACCACATACTGCAGGAAGGTGACGTGATAACCCTGGTGCAGCGCAGGTGACGGGCGTCGCTAATCCTTCGACTTGGGGCGGCGCTTCTTCACCGCCTCCTTCTGGACGATCACCGGCGGGGGTCCCATCTTCGCCTCCCCGTCCAGCTCCCCGTCGTCCGCGTCCAGGTCGGGCTCCTCACCCTCGTCCAGGTCCCCCTCCTCGGGGAACTCCAGCTCCTCCATGATCTCTTGGACGATGGACTCGGGGTCCCGGTCAGGCACGTCGGACGGCTTCGCCTCCTTGATCTCCTCCCTAGGGACCTTCCTGACCTTGGGCGGTGTCCCCTTCTCCTCCAGGGGCACGACCTCGAGGGGCTTCACATCCAGGACCTCCTCGTCCTCCTTGGCCCTGGGCATGCCACGGGGCCCGGCGAACTCGATGATGGGGAAGTCCTCGCCCTTGAGCACGTCGGCCACGTCGTCGGCGGAGACGTGGTCCTTGATAGGCTCTCCCGGAACGCTCTCGTGGACCGGTGGTTTCCGGGGCTTTCGCTTGGGTCTCTGGTGGAACAGGGGACAGTCGTGGGCGATGAGGTGGTTGATCCTCATGCACACGGTACAGAAATCATGGTCCGGCTTAACGGTGCAATGGACTGTGGGAAGGTCGTCCAGGAACTCTCGGACGTTCCTCCATCTCACTCTCGCGACCGCCATCGTCCGGACCTCTCGGGGAAAATGCTCGGAGGCCTATATGAACCTTTGTTCGCTGGTCGCAGATGCCGGGCAGGGCGGCCCTCTCAAAACCCTTTAGTATCCCCGGGGGGCTTGGGAGGGACGTGGATATAGCCATCGTCGACGGGTACACCGACGAGCCCGCGGCCCTGGGCGTTCCGCCCTACATCGCTCCGCTACCACGTTACCTGGCCGGCGCGGCCTGGACAGCTGGCTGCGAGGGCGTCCTCTATTCGACCATCGATGAGGTCCGCAGGGTGAGCAGGAAGGGCGCCCCGCCCAAGGGCCCCCGGCCGAGGGGGAAGGACCGTGACCGTGACCTGCTGGCCATGCCCGGTGGCGACAGGTACGACCTCCTGGTCCTCCTGGGCGGCGCGGTCGTGCCGGGGAACTACCTCCGGGGGAGACCCGCCTCGGCCAGGGAACTTTCCGAGATCGCCCGGTCCTTCCCTGGCCCCACCATCCTGGTAGGGCCCGTGGCCCGCTGGGGTTGGACCTCCGGGGAGAGGATGACCCAAGCCCACCACGAGGCCTTCGACCACGTGGCCACGAGGGACGGGGACGCCTACCTCCATGATCTGCTCGGGGGAGAGGAGGAGCCCATGCAGAGGTTCCGGACCCGGGAGGAGTGGGCGTCGTGGTCGGTGGAGGGCGCCGACATAGTGTCCTCCAGCCGGGAGATCCCCCATCCCCTGATCGTCGAGATCGAGACCTACAGGGGATGCATCCGCCACGCCTTCGGCGGGTGCTCCTTCTGCACCACGGTAAGGGACATCGCCCCCGTCTTCCGTGAGCCCAGCGAGATCGCCAAAGAGGTCCGGGCGTTGGACAGGCTGGGCGTGGTCTCGTACAGGCTCGGAGGACAGAGCTGCATCTACTCGTACAAGGCCCTCGGCGTCGGGGAGGAGGAGTCCCCCGTGCCGGACCCCCATGCGCTGCGGTCGCTGCTGGAGGGCATCAGGAGGGCCGCCCCCTCCCTCGAGGTCCTGCACGTGGACAATGCGAACCCTGCGGTGATCGCGGACCACCCCGAGGAGGCCGAGATGGTCACCCAGCTCATCATCGAGTACTGCACCGGGGGCAACTTGGTGGCCCTCGGCCTGGAGAGCGCCGACCCTGCTGTCCAGCAGGCGAACAACCTGAACGCGACCCGTGAGCAATGCATGGAGGCCATCCGGGCGATCAACCGGTGGGGCCGGTACGGCACGGACACGGGCCTCCCGGCACTACTGCCCGGGATAAACTTCCTCGGTGGCCTGCAGGGAGAGACGCCAGAGACGTTCGAGCTCAACATGGCCTTCCTCGAGCAGGTGCTGGACGAGGGCCTGCTCCTCCGCCGCATCAATATCAGGCGGGTCGCCCCCGTGTGCGGCCAGGTGGAGGTCAAGCACGACCAGCGGGCCTTCCGGAAGTTCAAGCTCCAGGTCCGGGCCGAGATAGACCTTCCGAACCTGCAGGCACTGCTGCCATACGCGGCGCCCATGAGGAGGGTATGGACCGAGCTCCACGACGGGAACACCACGTTCGGGCGCCAGATAGGTTCATATCCACTCCTGGTAGGGATCCCCGCGAAGCTCGAACTGGGGACCTTCCTCGACGTGCGTGTGGTGGGCTACGGGATGCGAAGCGTCACCGGCGTGCCCGACCCCCTGGACATAGACTCGTGCCCCATGTCCCTCCTGTCGGCGGTTCCCGGCATCGGGAAGAAGCGGGCGGCCAGGATAGTCAGGGCCAGACCCTTCGAGGACGAGGAGGCATTAAGGTCAGCCCTGGACGATCCGAGGGCCGCCGACGCACTGTTGCCCCTGGTCGACCTATAGCGAGACCCGACCGTCCCCCCGGGGGCCACGGCCAGCATCCCCCCAGAGGGTATGGCCAGGGCTTGGAACCGTGGGAGAACCCTCTTATAGGTCCCCCTCGCTTCCAAGCACCGATGATCACCTTACTGGGCATCGGTCACGTGTTCCAGCTCCGTGATAGCGTGCAGGGCGTCATCAACGGCAAGCTCCCCGGCCTGGTCTGCGTCGAGCTGGACGAGGTCAGGTACAAGGTCATAAGGAGCAAGCAGAGGGGAGGGAAACCCCCGTCGTTCTCATACTACATGCTGGCCCGGTTCGAGGAGAAGCTGGCCGACATGTACGGCTCCTCCGTGGGCGACGAGATGATGGCCGCTGTCGACGCGGCCCAGGACCTCCAGATACCCGTGGCATTCATCGACATGGACGGCCAGATGATGTTCCGGAGGATGATGAAGGAGATGTCCGTAAAGGAACGGGTCTGGTTCTTCCTGGCATCCCTGGGCAGCATCTTCGTCTCCAAGAAGCGGGTGGAGAAGGAGCTCAAGGAGTTCGAGGAGAACACCGAGGCCTACATGGCCGAGCTGGAGAAGAAGTTCCCGTCGATAAAACGGGTGCTCATCGACGAGAGGGACGAGCACATGGCCAGCAAGCTGGCGGCCTTCAACACGAAGATCCCCGACATAGTCGCCGTCGTGGGCGATGGCCACGTCCTCGGTATCTCGGACCGCCTTGCATACCTGGACCTGGAGCACGAGGTGATCAGACTGTCGGAGATCCGACCCTTGGAAGGACGCAACCAAGGCCCCCAAGGGGCCGGCCAGGATGCAGAGGAAGGGCCCGTGGAGGCCACGATAGGGGCCGAGGACCAAGAAGACACCTCGTGGAGCCATTCCTTCGAGATAGCCAGTGTACCCCGGGACCCACCCAATTGAGTATAAAAGGGACACGGGTACTGGCCATTCCCTTCGAAACATGTACTAAAAAGCTTATATATGCCGAGCAGGCTTTTTGGAGACAGTAAATCATAATGGAAGTGACAAAATGAGGAGGTTCGCGATACTGGTCGCACTTATGCTCGTCGCATCGTTGTTCGTCGGCCCGGCAATGGCTTGGGGCCCAAACGACCCCACGGACAAGAAGGCCGACCCCGATGGTGACAAGCTTGGTAACCTGGATGAGTTCCGCGCAGGCACCAACCCCCTGAACCCCGACACCGATGGTGGAGGCTGCTGGGATGGTTGGGAGGTCCTGTATGGGCTCGATCCCACGAATATAAAGGACGACCTGTTCGACACCGACAACGATGGCTGGTCCAACTACCGGGAGTTC
>JAUVEQ010000322.1 GCA_030594725.1 Methanobacteriota archaeon | reverse complement strand
TTCCGGCAAGCCGCCGCGAGCTGCTGGCCGCCATCAAGCTGGGCCTGATAGAGCAGTTCGTGCGGGCGGGGGCGTTGGTCCTCAACCCGGGTTGCGGACCGTGCCTGGGAGCGCACCAGGGCATAATGGCCCCGGGGGAGCGCGCCATCGCGAGCACCAACCGCAACTTCCGGGGCAGGATGGGCAGTCCCGAATCGGAAGTGTACCTGGCCTCCCCCGAGACCGTGGCCGCCTCGGCCATTACCGGCACCATCACCGACCCCAGGGGGGTGGTATGATGGCCAGGGCCCACGTCTACGACGACAACGTGAACACCGACGTGATATATCCCGGAAGGTACCTGGACGTGTACGACCCCGAGCAGATGGCCACCTACTGCATGGAGGACATCGACACCGAGTTCAAGGACCGGGTCGGGGAGGGCGACCTGGTCATCGGTGGTCGCAACTTCGGTTGCGGTTCGAGCCGGGAGCAGGCGGTGCTGTGCCTTCGCTATGCTGGCGTCCAGGCCATCGTCGCGAGCAGCTTCGCCCGCATCTTCTTCCGCAATGCCATCAACCAGGGCATGCCGGCCATCGAGTGTCCCGAGGCCCACGAGGCCTTCGAGACCGGGGACGAGGTCGAGCTGGACATGGAGGCTGGCATGCTGCGCAATCTCACAAAGGGCACCGAGGTGGGCTTCAAGCCCATCCCACCCTTCATGATGGAGATCATCAAGGACGGGGGCCTCGTGCCCCACCTTAAGAACCGCCTTAGTGGCGGCGAGTAGGAGGGACCAGAACATGACTAAACACAAGGTCGCATGGTTGCCAGGTGACGGCGTGGGGAACGACGTGATGGAGGCCGCTAAGATAGTGCTCGACTCCACCTCCTTCGATGTGGAGTACGTACCGGGAGAGATCGGCTGGGAGTGCTGGGAGAAGTACGGGGACCCCCTGCCCCCGGCTACCATCGAGATCCTCCGAGAGACCGATGCGTGCCTCTTCGGTGCGATCACCTCCAAGCCAGGCGTGAAGGGCTACAAGAGCCCCATCGTCCGGGCACGTCAGCTCTTCCAGCTGTATGCGAACGTCCGTCCCTGCAAGGCCTACAAGGGCAACCCCCTCAACTACCGGGATGGGATCGACATCGTCGTGTTCCGAGAGAACACCGAGGGGCTGTACAGCGGATTGGACTTCTATCCACCCCTCATCCCCGAGATACGGGCCATTCCTGGCCTGGAGAACGCCGACCCGGACAACTCGGCCGTCTCCATACGGTACTTCACCAGGAAGGGTTGCCAGCGCATCATCCGTGCTGCCTTCGAGTACGCGGTGAAGCACAACCGGAAGTCCGTGACATCCATCACCAAGGCCAATGTCATCCGTGCCACCTGCGGCATGTTCCTCGATGAGGCCAAGAAGATCGCCGAGGAGTATCCGACCATCGAGTACTGGGACGCCAACATCGACGCCATGACCATGTGGCTCATCAAGAACCCCGAGAACTACGACGTGCTGGTGACCTCCAACATGTTCGGCGACATCATCAGCGACGAGGCCGCCCAGCTCGTGGGAGGCCTCGGCTTCGCCGCCTCTGGAAGCATGGGCGACGACTACGCCCTCTTCGAGCCCACCCACGGCTCGGCGCCCAAGTACGCGGGGATGTACAAGGTGAACCCCACGGCCATGCTCCTCTCGACCAAGTTGATGCTGGACTACCTGGGCGAGACCGAGACCGCCAACATGATCGAGAACGGCATCGCGAGGACCATCGAGGAGGGCAAGGTCAAGACCTACGACTTGGGTGGCAGCAACACCTCCCTCGAAGTGGCCGAGGAAGTGGTCAAGAACATGGGCCCTTGAGCCGCCATGCGGCCAGGGCCATCAGGTGATTTGGTTTGGCAGACCCCGAGGAAGGAGAGGAAGAAGGACCCCCAACGATGTCCGGGTTCCAGGACCTGGACGAGGGGGTCCGCTTCTTCATCATATTCCTGATCACCCTCGTCGCCGGTCTCATCCTCGCACTCCGGGGTTTCGTTCTACTTCCCGTCATTCTCGGAGCGTGTGCCATAATATCCTTGCTGGCCGTGATATTGAGACCCTCCCGCGAGGCCCTCGCCAAGCGAGCGGAGAAGGAGGCCATCCAGGACGGGGCGGATGACGGGGAGACCGACGAGGAGGCTGGCAGCGACCTCCTCCTAGAGGACGCCCCCGCGCCGACCAGCACCAGGAGGGAGGCACCCGCTCCCCCGCCGGAGCCACCACCGGAGGACGAGGTGGTCGTCGACGTTGAAGAGGACGATGAGGGCTCCGCTAAAGAAGATGAGGTGTGGGCCTAGATCCGATCGCCTTCAGGCCAGACCCGAAACCCAATACCCTATCAGGTAGACGCCCACCACGAAGAGCACCAGGAAGCTGAACACCTTCACGTGCTGGGGCGTGATGTTGAACTTCTCCCGTAACTTCGTGGAGGCCGTTCCGCCGTAATGGCCCAGGATGAGGGTGATCACGATCATCATGATCGCCATCGTCAGGGCGAATGCCATGAAGATCACGATGGAGCCCGCCATGGACCCCTGTGAGACCGCCAGGATGATGAGCGCGATGATGACAGGCGCCATGCATCCCGCCGCGGCCGCGCCGTAACCGACACCGTAGAAGAACAGACCTGCATAGCCGCCCTCCTCGATGTTCTTGACCAGGGTCTCCTCGGGCTCGGCATCGGTCTTGCCCCGCAGCTTGTCCATCATGCGCTTGGAGAAGGCCATCCCCTTCTTGACGGGCCATGTGAGGAGGCCGAAGTTGATGCTTATGTCCAAGATGATAAGGAACGCCATCAATATGAGCAGCACACCCACTATCGGTTCGAGGTAGACGATGTATTGGCTTATCGCGCTGCCGAACAGGCCCACCAGTACCGCGACGCCCAGGAAGAGGAGCACGATCCCCGAGGCGGCCGCCATGCCGCCCAGGAGGGCCTTTCGTCGGTTGGAGGATTCTTTGAGCCCCATGTAGTAGGTCATGTACCCAGGCAGCAGGGGCCAGGCACATGGCGAGAAGAAGGTGAGCACGCCAAGGGCGCCCGCCCAGAGGATCAGGGCACCCATCGAGCCTCCCGCGGCGCTTATCGAGATCGCAGACCTGCCACCGGTCTGGGCCTCGTCGATGACCTCGGAGAGCTCGTCCGCCGTGTGCACCGCGGACTCGGCGAAGACCACGTCACCGTAGATGTCGATGATGACTATCTTGGGTATCGTCTTCACGTCGAACATCGTCAGGAAGTCCTGATCATCGTTGTCCATGGTGAATCGCCAGTCGGCCTTGTACTCCTTCTTGAAGTCCCGAAGCTGGGCCGAGGTCTCTGTGAGGTCGATGTCGACGGTGATCATCTCGATGGAGTCGCCGTACCGGTCGTGGACCTCCCCGAGGGCGGCCATGCCCTCCCGGCAGCTGGGGCACCAGGTGGCCATCATGTCCAGGAGGACCACCTTGCCCTGGTAGTCGCCCAGGGATATGGTATTGCCGTCGATATCGGTGAATGCGATGTCGGGGGCCTCCTCGCCCCCGCTCCCGCCGCTGGACATGGCAAATACGCCGCCGATGATGAGGACGAGGACCATGACGGCCGCGATGGCGGTCCGCTGGTTCGGGTCCTCCCTCTTCATGTACAGAAGGACGCCGAGGGCGACCAGGAGGACGACCATGATGCCCGCGACGATGATGCTTCCGCTCACGCTGACGTCGCCGTCAGCGGCCACGGCCGCGTTGACCTCCGTGTACAGCACCTCTGTCTTGCCCATGGCGCCAAGGCCATCGCTGTACGTTATCACGTACCAGACATCGTCCACGGGCGCCTCCAGGTCGATGGAGCCTGTGGCTGCCGCGTTGCTGTA
>JAUVEQ010000223.1 GCA_030594725.1 Methanobacteriota archaeon | reverse complement strand
GAGAAGCCCATACGGTGATCCCCATGGCCAAGGACGACAAGAAGGAGGACGCGGCCCCCATCGAGAAGGCGGAGGAGCCCAAGGCCGATAAGAAGACCCCCGCCAAGAAGGCTCCCGCCAAGAAGGCCCCCGCCAAGAAGGCTCCCGCCAAGAAGAAGGAGGAGAAGCCTAAGGCGGAGGACAAGCCCGCCAAGGACAAGCCGAAGAAGAAGGCCCCCGCCAAGAAGAAGGCTCCCGCCAAGAAGAAGGAGGAGAAGCCCGAGGCGGAGGACAAGCCTGCCGGGGACAAGCCGAAGAAGAAGGCTCCCGCCAAGAAGAAGACCCCCGCCAAGAAGGAGGAGGCCGAAGCCCCTGCCGAGGAGAAGGCAGAGGGACCGGCCGAGAAGCCGAAGAAGAAGGCCCCCGCCAAGAAGGAGGAGGAGGCCAAGGAGGAGGCTCCAGAGGCCGAGGTCGTCGAGGCGGTGGAGGAGAGGAAGGACATCAAGGCGTTGTACACCGTCAAGCCCCTCTTCGGCAAGTACACCTTCAGCGGCGTCGTGGTCCACAACCCTGGACTGCATCGCTACATCAACATCGAGCCAGTGTCCATCCCCCACACGGGGGCGCAGCACGCCAACCGGCCCTTCGCCAAGATGCACATGAACATCGTCGAGCGCCTCATCAACGGCATGATGCGCACCGGGCACGGCACGGGTCAGAAGGCAAAGATGTACCGGGTGGTCGAAGAGGCCTTCGACATCATCGCAAGTCGCACCAAGGAGAATCCCATCCAGCTGTACATCGACGCCCTGTGCAACGGCGCTCCCAAGGAGGAGGTCACCCGCCTCCGCTACGGCGGCATCAACGTGCCCAAGGCTGTGGACGTGTCAGCCTCCCGCAGATTGGACATCTCCCTGCGCAACATCTGCAGGGGCGCCATCAAATCCTCCCACAAGAGCCGGAGGAGCCTTCCCGAGGCCCTGTCCAACGAGATAATCCTGGCCTCGAGGAGGGACATCAACAGCTTCACCGTCTCCAAGAAGGAGGAGCTCGAGCGCATCGCGGCCTCTGCCCGATGATCGCCCCTTCACCCTGAACCCGCGAACCCCTTCACGACATGCCCAGGTGATGACCATGGGACGAAAGGAAGACAACATACAAAAAGTCAAGCGGTTGATGAACGAACTGGAGTACGTCAGGAACATCGGCACCGTGGCCCACATCGACCACGGCAAGACGACCCTGTCGGACAGCCTGCTGGCAGGCGCCGGCCTGATGAGCTTCGACCTGGCGGGCAGCCAGCTCGCCCTGGACTACGACGAGCAGGAGCAGGCCCGCGGCATCACCATCAACGCCGTGAACGCCTCCATGGTCCACGAGTTCGAGGGTCAAGAGTACCTCATCAACCTAATCGACACCCCGGGACACGTTGACTTCGGTGGCGACGTCACCCGTGCCATGCGGGCCCTTGACGGCGCCATCATCGTCGTCTGTGCCGTGGAGGGTGTGATGCCCCAGACCGAGACGGTCATCAGGCAGGCCATCAAGGAGAACGTGAAGCCCATCATCTTCATCAACAAGGTCGACCGCCTCATAAACGAGCTCAAGGTCACCCCAGAGCAGATGCAGCAGCGCTTCATCAAGATCATCAACGAGATCGACACCAAGATCCAGAACCTGGTGTCACCCGAGTTCAAGGAGGACTGGAAGCTCCGGGTGGAGGAAGGCGACATCGCCTTCGGCTCGGCCGTCCACAAGTGGGCGACCTCCATCCCCTTCATGAAGAAGAAGGGCATCAGCTTCAAGGACATCTACGACTACTGTGCCAGAGAGCAGCAGAAGGAGCTGTCCCAGATAGCCCCGGTACACGAGGTCATCCTCGACATGGTCATCAGGTTCCTGCCCAACCCCAAGGTCGCCCAGAAGTACAGGATCCCCAAGATCTGGCACGGCGACATGGAATCCAAGGTGGCCAAGGCGATGATCAATGTGGACAAGGACGGTCCCATCGCCCTCATGATCAACAAGATCATCATGGACCCCCACGCAGGCGAGGTGGCCATCGGCCGCCTGTACAGCGGCACCATCAAGCGTGGCGATTCGGTCAGCATAGTGGGCATGCACAAGACCTACAACCTCCAGCTCGTCTCCGTGGCGGTCGGAGCCGACCGTATGCCCGTGGACAAGGTCGTGGCGGGCAACATGGCCGCCGTCTCCGGTATCCGCGACGCCATCTCAGGCGCGACCATCACCAACACCGACATGGCGGCCTTCGAACCCATCAAGCACTACTCGGACCCCGTGGTCACAGTTGCCATCGAGGCGAAGAACACTGCGGACCTTCCCAAGCTCATCGAGGTGCTGCGGTCCATATCCAAGGCCGACCCGTCGATCCACGTGGAGATCAACACCGAGACCGGTGAGCATCTCCTTTCCGGGATGGGCGAGCTCCACCTTGAGATCACCCAGTACCGCATCGAGAAGGAGCACAAGGTACCCATCAGCGCATCGGAGCCCATCGTGGTCTACCGGGAGTCGGTGGAGAGGGCCTCGCCGTCCTTCGAGGGCAAGTCGCCCAACAAGCACAACCGCTTCAAGTTCGAGGTGGAGCCCCTGGAGGCGACCGTCATCGCCGCCATCAACGAGGGCACCATACCCACTGGTGAGCGCATCAAGGACAAGAAGGTCCTGGCACGCGACCTGCAGGAGCTGGGGATGAGCAAGGACGAGTCCCGCTCCCTGGTGGCCATAGAGGGCTACAACCTGTTCCTGGACAGGACCAAGGGCATCCAGTACCTGTACGAGACCATGGAGCTGGTCAAGGACGCCTTCAACGAGGTCATCAACCGTGGTCCCCTGGCCAACGAGAAGGTGATGGGCCTCAAGGTGAAATTGGTGGACGCCAAGCTTCACGAGGACAACATCCACCGGGGTCCCGCACAGGTCATACCCGCGGTCCGGTCGGCCATCTACGGAGCCATGTGCCTCGCCCAGAGGCTACTGATGGAACCCAAGCAGAAGCTGTTCATCCAGGTGCCCGATAGCGTCATGGGCGACACGGTCCGCGAGATCCAGCAGAGGCGCGGAGAGGTGGAGTCCATGGAACAGGAGGACCAGGACACGGCCATCATCGCCAAGGTGCCCGTGGCCGAGATGTTCGGTTTCTCCTCCGACATACGCGGCGCCACCGCCGGTCGTGCCCTGTGGTCGACGGAGAACTCGGGCTTCGAGAGGGTGCCCAGGGAGCTGGAGCACCAGGTCGTCCGGGAGATCAGATTGCGCAAGGGCCTCAAGGAGGAACCCTACGACGCGGCCTACTACGCGGGCTGATACAAGGGCCACAAATGACGATTAACCAGTACGCTGGCACAAAACTAGATAAAGGAGAGGACTATTAAGGAACGAAAGTCCGCACAGGAGGATAAGGGAATGGCTGAGAAACCGCACATGAACCTTGTGTTTATCGGACACGTGGATCACGGAAAGTCCACCACGGTGGGACGGCTGCTCCTCGATACGGGTCACATCGACGAACACGTCATCGAGAAGTACCGGAAGGAGGCTGACGCCATCGGAAAGGGCTCTTTCGAGTTCGCGTGGGTGATGGACGGTCTGAAGGAAGAGCGCCAGCGTGGTCTGACCATCGATGTCGCTCACAAGCGCTTCAACACCGACAAGTACTACTTCACCATCATCGACGCACCCGGACACAGGGATTTCGTTAAGAACATGATCACTGGAACCTCACAGGCCGACGCCGCCGTCATAGTGGTGTCCGCCCCCGACGGGCCCCAGGAGCAGACGAAGGAGCACGTCTTCCTCTCAAGGACCCTGGGCGTCCCGCAGATCATCGTGGCCGTCAACAAGATGGACTCGGTGAAATACGACGAGGCCAGGTACAAGCAGGTGAAGGAGGACATGGGCAAGCTCCTAGCCAACGTTGGTTTCAAACCCAACGACATACCCTTCATCCCCATAAGCGCCTTCAAGGGTGACAACGTCACCAAGGACAAGGGCGAGCTGGGCTGGTGGAAGGGCCCCTCCCTGCTGGGTGCCCTGAATGACCTGACCGCGCCGGACAAGCCGACGGCCAAGGCACTGCGCCTGCCCGTCCAGGACGTCTACTCCATCACCGGCATCGGCACCGTGCCCGTGGGTCGTGTCGAGACCGGCGTGATGAAGCCCGGCATGGAGGTCATCTTCATGCCCTCCGACAAGAGCGGCGAGGTCAAGTCCATCGAGATGCACCACGAGATGATCCCCCTGGCCGAGCCCGGCGACAACGTGGGCTTCAACATCCGCGGCCTGGGCAAGAAGGACATCCGCCGTGGTGACGTGGCCGGCCCTATGGACGACCCTCCAACGGTGGTCAAGAGCTTCAAGGCCCGCATCATGGTGCTAAACCACCCCAGCGTGATCACCCCAGGGTACACGCCGGTGTTCCACTGCCACACGGCACAGGTCGCATGCACCTTCTTGGCCCTCGACCAGAAGCTGGACCCCAAGACCGGCTCGGTGCTCGAGGAGAACCCCCAGTTCCTGAAGACCGGCGACGCCGCCGTGGTGACCATCCAGCCCACCAAGCCGATGGTCATCGAGAAGGCCGAGGACTTCCCGCAGCTGGGCCGGTTCGCCATCCGCGACATGGGTCAGACCGTGGCCGCTGGGATGTGCATCGACACCGAGAAGAAGAAGATGTGAACCGGCACCTGCCGGAACGTATGTGAGCCAGGAGTGAGACCCATCCCATGGTCCAGAAAGCCAAGATAACCCTGACCGCCACCGACCCCCAGAAGGTCGACGCGATCTGCAACCAGATCAAGGCAATCAGCGAGCGGACCGGCGTCGACATCTCGGGACCCATTCCCCTGCCGACCAAGCGATTGGTCGTGCCAGTGCGCAAGTCCCCCGATGGCGAGGGCAGCGAGACCTGGGACAGGTGGGAGATGCGGGTGCACAAGCGCCTCATCTACCTGGACTCCGACGAGCGCGCCCTGCGGCACCTGATCCACATCACGGTGCCCGACGGCGTGAACATCGAGATAGTCCTGCGCTCTTAGGCGAAACGGCGACGGGGGGCGCAATACCCCCATCTTTTCTTTTTCTCTCATTATCCTTCAGAGCGTGGACTGTCTTCGCATGATATATGCCAATATTAGAACAACCAGCACGATGATCAGGAAGACGAAGAGCAGCCAATCCCCGTCCATGGAGGCGGTCGTGGGAGGTGGCTGTCTCTCAACGGTGATTTGAACGGATCTACTGTCCTCCGCCCCTTGGTCATCCATCACGACGAGGGTGATGTTGTGGATGCCAGGTGAAAGGTGTATGACCACAAGGCCCCCATGTCCTACAGGAATATCGGAAC
>JAUVEQ010000305.1 GCA_030594725.1 Methanobacteriota archaeon | reverse complement strand
CGCGATGAGCATGGTGCCGCCGGCTATGACGAGGGTGCCAGTGAGCAGCGGGATCACACCGTACTTGTCGCCGCTGGGCACCCACTCGGTCCCCATGAGGAACTCCACCATGGTGATCCTGGGGTCCGTGAAGAAGTCCACGGAGCCGACGAGGAGGGTGTACAGGATCGCGATGCTGACGACGACCGCGAAGCTGGCGGCCGCGACCAGGAGCCAGCGGACGGCGTGCTCCTGAAGCCTCAGGCTCTTCCTGAAGGGGTTCACCACGTCCCCGGAGGTGACCGTGCCCCCACTCCTACGCCTCCGTCTACCCCTCCCTCTACCCACCTGGGCGGCCATGACCTCACCCGGCCCCCAGCAGCTCCAGCTGCTCGTCTATGATATCGGGGTCCACGAGGCCTATCGGCACGTATCCCACATCGGGCACGATGGCCTGACCCTCCTCGCTGAGGATGTATCGCAGGTAACGGTTGATGGGCTCGCCCACATCGGGCACGTCGTCGGTGTAGATGTACAACTGGCGGGTCATGGGGTAGACGGCGACCTGCTCCGGCGACGGGGGCACGTGGGGGCCCTCGTCCTCGGCCAGGGCCACCGCCTGTATGCTGCCCACGTTCTCCACGTAGTACGCGTAGCCGAGGTAGCCGATGGCGTTCTTGTTGTCCTGGACCGCGCGGAGGATGACGTTGTCGTCGGAGCTGGGATGGTACACCCCGTCCCCCGCCTGGAGGCGGGTGCCCGCCACCTGGTCATCCTTGCCCCATCGTGGGATGATCTGCTCGAAGAAGAAGTCGTAGGTCCCGCTGGCCTCGTCCGGGGCGTAGATCTCCACCTTGAGATGGGGTGCCCCGTCCAGCCCCGGGACCTCGTCCCAGTACGTTGCGGGGTCGTCGTCGGTGAAGATGGCGTACAGCTGGCTGAAGTTGAGCTCGCCGGCCCAGTCGTTACCGTTGTTTATCAGGACCACGACCACGTCGAAGGCCACTACCCACTTGGTGGGGAGGATGCCGTTCGCGGGCCTGCTGGCCGTCCCATCCTCGTTGACCCAGTCCGGGTTCGCGCCGACGCTCTTGTAGTCCTTGTCCTTGAGAAGCCGGCTGGCATCGGCCAGGTCGGCCTCGCCGTTGAGCAACGAGTTGAAGCCGTGGGTGGACCCGCCCCCGGCAACGGAGATCTGGGCGCCGTCGAACTCCTCGGCCCAGGCTATGGCCAGGGGAAGGACCGTGGAGGAGCCCCGCTGGATGAGGTATCCCTCGCCTCCCCCCAGGCAACCGGCCACGAGGGCCATGGACAGGATGACGGCCACCGCCACGGAACCTGCCCTCTGGTTCTCCTTCCTTCCCATCTCTCGCACCTTGCGCGTAGGATAATGTGCTTGGATATATACTCTATTCCAGGTAAACTATATTCCATCTTGATTCTATATAGATATTGCTCCCACGTGGGCCTGGCCGGCCTGCTTTGTGAGGGTTCACTCGTACTCCACCCAGCCATCGGGGTCGGATTCGTCCATGGGGGCCATCCGGGCCGCCTTCCATCGACGGAAGATGAACAGGGCGACCACGGCCGCCACCGCGATGGTCACGCCGGCGGCTACTGGGAGACGACCCGGGGACCCCTCATCTGGCTCTTCCGAGAAGGGGGCCGGTGCTGATGCGGCGCCCTGGCCGGCGGTGTCGTACGTTATGCGACCGTCGGCACCCGCGCCATCCCTGCCATCCACCTGGTGGCAGTACGCATAGAGTCGGATATCGGAGCCGGGCTCCACCCCCGAATGCCGGAGGTCCCGGACACCGATGTGGAAGTACACCTTGTCGGCCAGCACCTCGACGTCCATGGTGGTCACCGGTACGCGTGAGCCCATCACTCCCCCTGCCAGGGACATCCAGAAGGTGGAGTTGCCCACGTCGTGGGATGACCATGTGAACTCACCCTCCGTATGATGGGCCCGGGGGTCGACCAGGGGGCCCGTCAGCTGATGGTCCCCGTTCACGAAGTGGACCACGTAGACCACGCCCTCGCTCTCCATCGCCAGGCCCTTGAGCTCCAGGGTCACGGTCACCATGCCGGCCTCCAGGTCCAGGACCGCCGTCACCGATACAATGTCTATGACCGGGACCCCGCCTGCCTTGCCAGAGCTGCTCGTCACGGGACCGTCCACGCCATCTGTTGTGTAATGGTACGTGTAGTCGTCGTTCAGGGGATCGCTGTACTGCTTGTCCGCGAAGTCCCCCGGGTTGTACACCGGGACCACGTCGAACTCGACGGGGAGCACCCTCATGGCGACGAAGGGGTCCTGGGACCGGGCGTTGAGCCAGAACCTGTGCTCCCCCGGGAGGATGTTGTCCCGAACGACGATGGTGACGGTGACCTCCAGCTCCTGGCCCGCGCGGACGATGGCCTCCCAGGGCACCACGTGGACCGTCATCCTGGGGTCATCGTCATGGGCCTCGATGCTCACGTTGTCGTCGGCATTGCCCATGTTCCACAGGACCAGCTCGAAGGTGGTCGTGGAGGTGTTGAAGAGGTCGATGGAGGGCTTGGGCCTCAGCGTCCCCTCCTCTGCCACGGGCTCATCGGGAGAGGTCATGGTCCGGTTACCGAATATCCACTCGAGCCTGTTGAACGGCGAGATGACCACCTGGAGCTCTAGCCTGGCCTTCGCATCGCTCCTGGTGCTGTTGGCCCACACCGTGAGGGGATACGAGGACCGGGCGGCGTCGTCGAGGATGTCCGGCACGTACACGATCACCTCCACATGCGCCGTCTCGCCCGGCACCAGTGGGAACGTGGTGGGCTGTATGTAGGTGAGCCACTGGGCGGGGGAGCCCACGAGTTCCAGCACAACCGCGTCCAGGCCGTTGCCCACGTTCAGCACCCGCAGGTCGTAGGTAAGCCGGTCCCCGGGATCTGCGGACATGGAGGGGCTGTCCGTTGTCAGGCCCAGGGCGTAGGACTGCTCGATCTGCACCTTCACGTCCCGGAGGATGGGATTCAGTGCCAGGTTGGATGAGTGGACCTCCGCCGCGAAGGTGTACGGGCCCTTGGCAGCCCCGAAGGGCGCGTCCACTACGAGCCTGAACGTCGTGTTCTCCCCGGCCTCGAGGACCACGGAGTCCGGGCTCGCGTGGGACCCGAACCCGGGGGCCAGGTCCTCGTCGAAGACCGGGTAGATGCGGAAGGTGTCCTGTCCGTTGCCCCTGTTGGTCACCCGGAACTGGAAATCGAACTTGCTGCCAGGTTGTCCCAAGAGGCTCTCAGGACCGATGACGGCGACCCCGAACCCGTAGACCTGGAGGGCCCTCACGGGCACCTGGCCAGACCCTTCGCTGACGGAGGGGTCCGAGTAGGACGTGGCCTCGAGGGACACATGGCCGAGCAGGTTGGGACTCGCATCCCCGGGTACATGTACCTTCACCACGACCCTGTGGGGCTCCGTCCCGTTCGGGTCCGCGGCAAGGTCCGGGGTCCATCCCATGGCGTCGGCACCCTCCGTGATGGTCACCGTCCATCCCCGGGCGGACATCGTGGTGTAGGCCTTGAGCATGAACCGGTCCTCTCCGTTGCCCGTGTTGTACAGGTCGATGGCGACCCGCACCGTGCCAGGCGGTGTGACGGTGTACTCACCACCGGGAGGTAGGACCGGATCCAGATCGACGCTTACGAACCGGGGCACGATGACACCCACCTCGAGGGCGTCCCAGAAAACGGGATTGGCCACCACGTCGGCCCGGATGACGGGCATGTAGGTCCCCTCCGGGGAGGCGGTGTCTGGCTTGAGGCCCACGGTCAGTGTCGCCACCTCCCCCCCGTCCAGGAGGAACCTGAGGCTCGACGTGGAGTGGAGGGGTCCGCGTCGGGTGTTGGCATCGAGCCGGTGGGTCCATGATGATGATTCGTTGAGGACCCGTATGTTCACCCACTCCGTCAGGGCAGTGCCGGTATGCTCCACCGTGAAGTTGAACACGACCGGCATCGGGGGCTCGAAGGGTTTGATGGCCACGGGGTCCGTGAGCTGCAGGTCCAC
>JAUVEQ010000076.1 GCA_030594725.1 Methanobacteriota archaeon | reverse complement strand
TGGCAGCCATTACCGCAACCACCTCGAACCCCGGTGACTCTTCCGCCGGCGGCGGCACCTTGACCTCTCTTGCCAACATGGGCTCGCCCTCGCCCACGTCGTTCTTGGCGGCGACGGAGTAGTAGTACGTGGTTCCCCGCTTCAGGCCGTCCTCGGACCAGGTGGTGGCTGAGGGGCCGACCTCGGCTACCTGCTCGAGGTTTTCCTTGGAGAGGCCTCGGAGGATGACGTAGCCTGTGACGGGGCTGCCCCCGTCATTCTGGGGCGCCGTCCACTGGAGGGTGACCTCGGCGCCCTTGGCGTCGGCCACTAAGGTCGTCACCTTGCCGGGGGCTGCCAGGAGTTCCTTGGGCGTCCCAGAGATTATGGGGGACCTCTCGCCAACCCCTGCCATGTTCACCGCGGCTATGGTATAGAAGTAGGTCTGACCGTAGGAGACTGAGGTGTCCAGGTATGAGGTGACGTCTCCCAGCTCGGCCACCTTCCGAAGGCTGTCCTTGGAAAGGCCCCTCTCTATCACGTATCCCGTGATCTGCGAGGCCCCGTCATCCTCTGGCGGTTCCCAGTAGATGGACACCTCCTTGATTCCCACCTCGATGCGGGCGTTCATGGGTGGGCCTGGTGGCCCGTAAGGGGTCGCCTGGACGGTCGGGTTCGATGGCCCCTCCCCGACCTCCGTAAATGCGGATATGGCGTAGTAGTAAGTTGTGCCAGGTTCGATGTCGAAATCGTCGTATTTCGTGTATAAGGGATCCACATCGATGAGGAACTCGAGGGAGTCCATCGACGTTCCCCGGAGTATCCTGTAGTGGATGATCTCGGCCCCTCCATCGTTCTCGGGAGTGAGCCAGGTGAGGATCACGGAGAGCTCTTCCCCATCGGCCCTCACATCCCTCGGCGGCTGGGGGAGGGTCAACGGTCTTGCGCTTATGACCGTGGAGTTGGGTCCTAGATGGACCCCGGTGTCCGCGCGGATGACGTAGTGGAGTGTGACACCGTTCTCGAGACCGGTGTCGTTGAAGCTTGTCACCATGCCATCGACTTCCACATAGTGCACCAAGGCAGTCTTCGATAGGCCCCTGGAGATCAAGTAGCGTTCGATCGGAATGCCTCCGGTCCCGGCAGGGGGTTCCCATTCGAGGTGGACGAACCCGCCGCCGGCCTTGATCGTGATATCCTGTGGTACGCCGGGGAGGCCGATGGGGGTGGCGCTCACGACCGGGCTAAGATTGCTGGCCCCGATCTCGTTGAAGGCCAGGACAGCGTAGTAGTATGTGACCCCATTGGTCAGGTTCGTGTCCGTCCAGGTCGTCATCAGGTCGCTGACGATGGTCAGGGGTTCCACCGGATCCTCAGAACGCCCCCGGAATATCCTGTATCCCTGGACGGACCTTCCACCATCGCTGACAGGTGCACGCCACTCCAGGGTGACAACGGCATCCCCAGCCTCGGCCGTCATGTATCGAGGTTCAGAGGGGGGTCCGACCGGCATGGCTGACACGATGTCCGAGGTCGGGTGACCCTCGCCCAGGGAGTTGATGGCCTTGACCGCGTAGAAGTACTCGACGCCGTTCTCCAGGCCCTCGTCAAGGTATGATGTCTGGATATCGACCTCGACGATGCGTTCCATCTCGTACCTGTCAAGGCCCCTTGAGACCACGTATCCCAACAGTGGAAGGCCGCCCGTGCTCGATGGCGGTCTCCATGTGAGGGTCACATTCCCGTCCCCGGGGAAGGCCTCGAAGATCTGGGGGGGCCACGGGAGCCCGTACACGGTGACGTTGACTACGGAGCTGAGGTTACTCTCTCCCTTCCAGTTGAACGCGCTGACCGCGTAGAAGTATCGTTCGCCAACGGAGATAATGTGATCCTCGTACGTCCTGTGACGTGCGGATATCATACCAACGATTGCCAGGTCCCCTTCCCCGGTTCCCCTATGGATATTGTATCCTCGCAGTGCAAGACCACCATCGTACTCGGGAGGGTCCCATTCAAGGAGGGCGCATCTATCACCCCTTTCTGCGGTCATATTCAGTGGTTCCGAAGGGGCAGTCCCGTTCAGGACCTCGATCAGAATTCGGGTGACGACAACGTCATTCCTCCCACCCCAGGACGTGTCGAAGGCCCCATGGGTGGTTGGATAGTTGGTGGAGTTCGAAAGTCCGACGATAACCGCACCCTCCTCTGTGGCGACCATTGCTCCGTACAATTCCCAAGATGATCCGCCCAAGTAGGTTGCGTACTCCACCGATTTGTTGGATATGTTGAGTTTACATAAGTAAAAATCATAATTACCGTTGTGGGTACTGTCATAGCCATTAGGCGTTATCGGGAGGTCAGTGGATCTGGTTGTGAACTTAAGGAGGAAGGTGTCGGGGTCTGAACAATCCATCTCAACCCAAGCTTCGTCGCTATTACCCCCAAAATACGTCCCATAGATCAGGCCATCACCGGAGGCGTTCAGTTCGATAAGGAAACTATCCCCACTTGAATTATAGGACCGGTCGTATGCATCAACGGTCGTGGGAAAATCTCCAGAAGTCGTTGTGCCGGCCACGAAGGCATGACCCTCCCCATCGACATGGATCGCCTCACCGGTTTCGCTATTGTTCCCGCCCACGAAGGTACTATATATTAAACGACTTGCGTTCTGGTCCATCTTCATTACGAAGGCGTCTCTCTGTCCTCCGGATTGTACCTGGTACGCACCTTGGGTGACAGGAAAATCGCTGGAACCCGTTTCTCCTGTGAAGTACAGGTAACCATCATCGTCCGTAGCTAGATCCATGTAGAATCTTTCCAGGCCTGAACCTCCGATATATGTGAAACCAAGGAGGGAAGAGAGGTCGTCATTGAACTTGACAAAAAAGAAATCTTCCTCTCCGTTATGCGTTTTATCATAACTATTTACGGTTGTCGGTAGATCAGAGGACGTCGTGTAACCCATCATCAATACGTTCCCGGATGCATCAAGCTGAACGCGCCAACCATAGTCGCTGCCAGACCCTCCGTAATATGTACTGGCGAGCAGCCTCGAACCATTGGAATCGAGAATGGAGACTGTGCTATCCCACACGCCAACTCCATTCTTACTGGTATCGAAGGCTCCTGCCGTGGTTGGGAAATCGTTGGAAAGGGTAAACCCACCGATGTACGTCATTCCCGAAACGTCACAGCAGAAACCCCGTGGCTTATCAGAACCCGAACCACCCAGGAAGGTCGAGAAGACGAGGTCACTGCCATCGGTCTCGAGCTTGAGAACGAACATGTCCTCGCCAGAGTTGCCGGTCGTATCATAGGATCCTGTGGTGGTGGGAAAGGTGGATGAAAGTGTTTTACCACAAATATAGAGGTCGCCATCTCCATCGACATCCACGCCCCACCCATAATCCTCAGCAGAGGTTCCTATAAAGGTGCTGAAGATCAGTTCCGGGTCGATGACAAGGGGCAAGGTCACATCGTAATCGGCAACTTCGAAGGTCAGTCGGTTATCCTCCACAACCTCGAAGGCGCAAGACACCTCATCCTTTCCCATCGGGGTCTCCTGGAACGTGTAGGGCGACGAATCCGTCAGGCAATCGACCTCGGTATCGATGATGAGGTCCCCGGTGTCGGGTCTCACCGAAAGACCTTCGACACCATCGAAGTCCATCACGATCACCCCAGGGTCCCCGCCAGGTCCGACGATGAACTCGTACTTCATCCTGTTCTCTGATAGTCTGTAGATCAGGTCGATCCCGTTGTATATCTCGGGGTATACTATCTCCTGGTAGTTCCGGGCACCGGTGATCCATTCATCAGGGTCGTTCCCGATGAAGAAATTGCTTTCGTGCTTGAGGGGGCTCTGGCCCACCGGCGACACGTCATTGGATCCCTCGAAGCTGACCCTGAACATCACGCCCTTCTCGCCACCTTCTGGAAGCAGGTCGTAGGCGACCCATCCATCCCCGAAGGCAACCGACAGGGGCGAGCCCTGGCAGTAGAACTTGCCAGCCCCCTCGCCCTTCTGCCCCAGGTTTTCGGTAAAGAACCCGTCGATGTTCGACAGGAGCTCCCTGGCATCCGGTTGGACAATGGATGCTGGGGGTTCGATAACATCCACTTTCCCGGGTACAATCCCATCCTCCAGCCCCACGTCCACTCCCTGGGCGAAAGGGCCCAGGCTCAACATGCACACAACGAGCAGCGAGATGACCCCACGGGGCCATCGATATGCCCTTACCATCTTTATCCCCTTCCCCTGGCAATTGGCCAGTCGAGAATAAATAGATAGCGTCAGTATAAGGCGAGTTTGGAAAGAACTCACACGTCCGAGTCCTCTGGGGACCAGGCTGGCTGCGGCAGCATGGGCTGGGCCTTGCCACTCCTGGCCCCCGGAGGAGGGGTTCCCCTCCCTATTCATTTTGGCTCAGTCACCCCAAGGGAGATCTCCGGAGGAGGGACCCCGAGGTGAACGCCCGGGGGATGCGGGACAGGATCGGCAGGGCCCTCGGGTAGGCATGGTGCCTTCTGGGTCCTTCGACCGCTCCTTTCCCTCAGCCTCCGGCTCCGGCTACGCCTAGCCCTCCTTCTCGGACTCCAGCTCCGATTCCTCCGCCATTTCCAGGTCCGTCTTCGGGCGCCACTTGTCCCGGGTCATCAACAGGAGGACGACAACCGCTGCGAGCACGATGAGGAGTATCCACCATATGGAGAAGACCGACTCGGTACCGTCCCCGCCCTCCTTCGTGTCGATCTCGACGGTGAGCTCGAAGGTGTCCACCGTGCCCCACGGGTCGTGGAGCTCCAGGATCAGCGTGCCGGTGCCCTTGCTATCGGGCCTGGGCGTGATGATGAGAAGGTTGCCGTCGATCCTGGCCCCGAAGTTGGGTGAATCCTCGTCGTGGTCCCAGTACAGGTCCTCCGTCGGGTCGTCGGGGTCGGACATGTACTGGGCCAGGTCGATGGTGCTCTCCTCCTTGACCTTGACCTTGTCCAGGCCCGCCGTGATCACCGGGGGCTCGTTCACGGGGTACGAGAGGACCACGGTCCATGAGATCTCGTCCGTCAGCATGCCGTCGGTGACCGTCATGACGAAGTCCACGTCCTCCGAGATGTCCCGCTTGTCCGCGGCGGGTTCCCATATGAGCTGGCCCGTCGGGGCGTCGAGGGTGGCCTCCTCCGGTGCCGTTGTCAGGTCGAAGGTCAGCGCGTTGCCGTCGGGGTCGGCCGCCGCGGCGTCCCAGGTGTACGTCGTGCCCGCCATGTGGGTCTCCGGCGGGTCGTTGGTGAAGGCCGGCGGCCCGTTGACCGGGCCCGTCACCGTGAGGGTCCAGATCTGGTGGAGGTAGATCCAGCCGTCGGAGAGGGCCAGGTCGATGGTGTGTTCCCCCATCTGGGCCTCGGCCGGGGTCCACGTTATGCGGCCCGACCCGTCGATCTCCATGCCCTCGGGTGCAGCGTCCAGCGAGAAGGTGTGGACGTCGTCCGGGTCCACGTCGGTGTAGGTGACGATGTACTCGTAGAGGATGTCCACCTCGGCGGCGGTGCCGGGCTCCGAGGTGAAGAACGGGTCGTCGTTGATGTTGATCACGGTGATCTCGATGGTGAACATGGTCGTGTCCTCTCCGTCGGTCACGCTCACCTCGATGAAGTGGTTGGCCTGCCAGTCGTCGTACTCCACCGCGAGGCGCAGGCGGTCCACCGTCACCCCCGGTGCGTCCGTCGACAGCGAGAGGTCGATCTTGAGGTCGTTCTGGTCCACGAGGTAGGGTTCCAGGTCCAGCACGTCCTCCTGCCCCTCCGATACCTCCCACAGGGGAGACTCGCTGATGTCCGGCACCTTGTTGACGAGGGCTATCGTCCTCATCTCGGTGTTGTTCCAGTTGTCCTTGACGTCCACTGCCCGGAACCTGTAGTTGAGGTCCCCGTCGGGATGTCTTGGTAGGTCGATGGTGAGGTTCCAGGTGGTGATCATGTCGACCATGGAGGCGTTCTCGTGATCGCCGTCGCCGAACCAGTACTCCAGGTAGACGTCTTCGACGTCAAGGTTGTCCGTGACCTCGACCCATAGCTCGATGTCCCAGCCCTTGACGGGCTCTCCGTTGGCGCCGTCGTCCCCGAACTCGGGGAACTCGTTGTCGTAGTTGATGTACGTGCCCGCCATCGACCGGGTGTTGCCCGCCGCGTCCATGGCGTACAGGTCGTAGTCGATGCGGACCTGCTGGTCGAGGGGCAGCGTCACCTCGACGTTGCCGTACGTGCCATTGCCCCTGCCATCGACGCTGAGGGCGTCCATGGATACGTTGAGGGGGATCCCGTCATCGATCCGGTACATCACCCAAACCTCGACCACGCCCACGTTGTCCGAAGCGTTCACCTCTAGGACGAACTTGTCTTCGCCCAGCGCGTGGGACCAATCGGGACCCACCGTGGGTGGATCGTCGTCCACCGCCTCGATCTGGACGGTGGATGTGACGTTCCATAGGTCGGCGGCGTCCACCGCGGCGAACATGTAGTTGAAGGTGCCCACGTAGTCGGCCGGGACGATGACCATGATGGAGTAAACGCCGCTGCCTCTCGAATCCACCGTCCCCGGGTTCATCGTCTTGTTGACGGCCGCCGAGGTGCCGTACCAGTACTTGGCATGGACCTTTCCGACCCAGTTGTTGTCGGTCACGTTGATCTGGAGCAGGATGGGGTCGCCGGTCGTGGCGCCCTTGTCCGATTCGTCTTTGCCCATGATCGGGCGGTCGTTGTCCGTGACGATCGCCAATCCATGGACCGATCGGCGATTGTTGGAGGGGTCCATGGCCACCATGGTGTAGGGGATGGTCCCAGTGAAGTTTACTGGAAGGGTGATGTTGAGGACGTACGCACCGTTGCGACGGCTGTCCACAGCCATGGGGTCCATGGTGGTGTTGACGTCGATGAACGGGGGATCGCCGATGGTGTAGTTGACACGCACCTCGATGACGCGTATGCCGTCGCTGACGTTGGCAACGAACTGGAAGTCGTCGCCCGTGGTTGGCACGCCGAACAGCTTGGTGTGGTCGTCGATCGAGGGTGGTGTGTTGTCCGTCACGGCTATCCTGGTGGTCGTCGTCTGGTTCGAGTTGTCGTCCACGTCGGTGGCGTAGAAGATATAGTCCAGGGGCCTCATCGACCCGAAGGGGGTGACAGTTGCCTCCCATGTACCGTTCTTGGCGTCCCCCGTCATACGGGTGAGGCTGCTGCTACGGTGCGGTTCGACGCCCTGCCAGTATTCCACCGAGGCGTTCTTGACACCGCTCTCGTCGGAGATCGTCACGTTGAAGGTCAGCTGGTCCCCGACGGAGGTGGCGTTCGGCGTGTTGTCGGGGCCGATGACGGGGCCATCGGTGTCCGCTCCGAACTCCTCGCCGAGACCCTCCCCGCCTCCGGTCCCTGGGGCGGGGTCGCTTGAGGTCGCCATCGGGGGGTGGCCGAGATGGCCGCCGGTGGCCGGGTCGATGTCGAGGGCGTCCGCGCCCTCGTATTCCATGGCGATGATACCGGTGTTCTCCAATACCAGGGCCAGTGAGCTCATGCTCAGTATCACGATCACTATTAGGCTCCAACTTCGATTCCCCATGAGCATTCCTCCGGTGGGATGCACTTCGATGTCCCCCGTGGGATTATTAGCTTTCGGTTTGGTCCTCCCTGGGCATCGGGTCGGGGCCTCCGCCCTTCGTGGATAATGTCAAATACCTGGTAACGATAATATCATTGGACTTCCCGGGGGGGATCACTTGATGCGTCGGACCCTGATACCCTTAGCGCTTTGCGTAGCCCTGTTGCTCGTTGCCGTGCCCGTCCAGGCCGGAGAGGCCTCGGGCGAGGAGACCTTGGATTTGATAGATTATCATATCGATGTCGAGATCGACAACACCGACGGCGACAGCCTGGGCATCACATACGATGTCGAGGTCACCGAGGGTATGGCGGTCAACGTGTACTTCGTGGACCAAGAGGGCTACGAGGACTACATTGCCCTCATCAACTTCAGCTACTTCGTATCCTACTCGGTGCTGAACACCAAGGACGCCGAGAAGGAATGGACGTGGAACGATGAGGGCATCTTCTACGTCATCATCGACACAACGGCCCTCACCTCCACGGACAATTCCACGGTGGATTACTCGGTGAAGTGGGGTTCCGCGTCCTGGTGGCTCTTCGGCCTCTCCTTCATCACCTGCATGATCATCATCCTGGTGGCCGTCGTCTTCGGCATCGTCATCCTGTACATGATCATCCAGTCGATCAAGGCCAAGAAGGGCATCTCCGACGAGTCGCCAGAGCCCCAGACCTCCCCCGCCTCCGACCCCCCGCCGGGCTATGGGCCTCCGTCCGCGAAGGAGGAGCCCAGGACGGAGAGCCCTGGGGAGAGGGTGGTGTCCCCCGGCTACACCGCCCCGCCCGAGGTGCCCGAGCCTCCGAAGCTGAGCGCCGAGGGACCGCCGAAGCTGAGCGGTGAGGAACCGCCGAAGGAGCCCTAGGATAGGGAGGATGGGGCGGAGCTCTCCCGGCCGATGCCCGGGGGTTCCAAGAAGTCTTTTTAGCCATGATGTAGATGGCCATGGGACACTGGATGTGAGTTTCCCCTTGAGACCAATGACCTTTCCCTCCCTCCTCATCGTCATCTTCCTGCTCTTGTCAGCGCCGGTGCTGGCCGGTAGCGATAGCAATGGGTACGAGGGCCAGACAAGCTGGGGTTGGTATCGCAGCTTCAGGATCCCCTTCGACGAGGGGAATGCCGTTGACATCGAGTACGATGTCGAGGTGCTCGATGGTCCTCCCGTGGACGTGATATTCACCACCGAGCAGGGGTTCTTGGATTACAAGGACCCCGGGTCCGAGACATTCTTCTATTATCCTCACCAGTCCAGATTGAACACGACAAAGACGTCCATGTCCTTCACCTGGGTCAAACCTGGTACTTACTACCTGATCATCGATAACTCGCCAATACTGAACGAGGCGATCATCGAGGAGGCCAACGTGACGCTGAAGGGGGGCTGGTCCTACGAGACCCATAACACCTGGGAGGACCTGTGCATGTGGCTCGTCGTGGCCGCAATGGTCCTGGGGGTGGTGGCATCGGTGTACATCATGGCCCGCAACCGGAGACAGAGGAAGGAGATCAAGAGGAAGGCCCATGATGATCCGAACTTCCTGCGGGACCTGGTCATTGTCCAGCGGTCCGGCAAGCTTGATGGGGAACGAAAGGTGAACCTGCGCAAGGTCCAACTCATTGCTGAGGGTGACCCGGAGCTCAAGGCCGAGATACGACGGATAGAGCAGGAGTTGGACACGGTTGGGATTACGGATCCTCCGGGGACCTGATCGGTCAAAGGCACGGTGGATCCATCTGTTACATGCATCGAGGACCAGCTCTGGCCACTTCCGTGGACCTCGTTCGGCCATGTCCGACCTGTGCCGAAAGGTTTAAATATGAAATCTGCGTAGATTCGACAGCCATGCCGAACCCCGTCACCCACATTATCTGGGGCTATTTCATCGCAAGGGGCTTTTCCAAGGATCCCAAGTACCTAGCCTTCGGCA
>JAUVEQ010000282.1 GCA_030594725.1 Methanobacteriota archaeon | reverse complement strand
TTCTCCGTAACCTTCAACATCTTCGACCTCCCCCAGCCTGTCCAGGAGGCCTTCGTCCAGGCCTCGGCCACCCTTGACATCGAGGGTGAGGTGACCGTTCCGATCAAGTTGCTGGGCTTCTGGACGTACACCCGCATCACGCTGCCCTACGATCACCAGGAGGAGATCTCCTCCGGGACCGGCGACGAGCCCGACCTCCCCCCGTCGGCCGTGGTGCTGACGCCCCCCGTCTACAAGCCGACCGCCTCGGCGGACCTCACCTGGACCCGTAACGTCGATCTGGACTTCCTTCGCTACGAGGTCCATACCAGCAAGGACCCGATGTTCGTTCCCACCGACGACACGAGGCTGGTGGCCATCGAGGACCAGAACGTGATGCAGTACACGGCGAGCAACCTCCAGCATTTCTCCACCCACTACTTCATCGTCCGGGTGTACGACGAGGGTGGCCAGCACGCCGATTCCAACAGGGAACCGGTCATCATCCCATGATCGGGTCACCGGAAATGTATTCATAGGAGCAGAGGCTTCAACCCCCCGATGGTGGACTGGGCCTTCATCGCGTCATTCGTGCCGGCTGCGATCATCGGCATCATCGTAATCTCCAATCCCATCTCCACGGCTGCGGTGTTCATCGGCCTCACCGAGAAGATGACCAATGACGAGAAGCAGGCCATCATCAGACAGGCCACCAGGTACGCCCTCGGCATCCTGTTCTTCTTCGCCATCACCGGCATGCTCCTGTTCCAGCTCTTCGGCTTCACCATCGGGGCCTTCCGCATCGCGGGCGGGATCATCCTCTTGACCGCCGCCGCGGCCATGCTCAACCCCCGACCCGCCGCGGAGGAGGCCGCAGAATCAGCGGAGAACATCGCCCTCATCCCCATCTGCATCCCCTTCATTGCGGGACCGGGGACCATCATCACCGTCATCCTGTACATGTCCACCGCCATCGACGCGGGTGATGTGCACGGCATCGGAACCTCGGTGGTCGCGGCCATCGGTGTGCTCGTCGGCATCGCGGTGACTGTGTTCGTATCCTGGCTCGTGATGGCCAAGTCCGAGGCCATCGACAAGCGGCTGGGCGAGGGCAGGGCGGTGGTCACCCGCCTCATGGGCCTGATCGTCATGGCCATCGCCGTCCAGTTCATCATAAACGGCATAATGGACGTCACCCCCGAGTTCATCAAGATAGTGGACGAGGCCCGCCAGGTCCTGATGTTCCTCTGGTACTGAGAGGGCAAACCCTTACTATATCCGATGACGGTGAGGTCCTACGATGGACCCGGTGCTGGCGTTCCTGGTCGGGATGGTCCAGGGTATCACGGAATGGCTCCCCATCTCCAGCAGCGGCCACGTGCTGCTCCTCCTCGAGGGGCTGGACGTGTCCTCCGAGGATGCCCTCGCCATGGCCTTCTTCCTTCACTTCGGCACCCTGTTCGCCGTCATCCTTCGACTCCGGGGCGATGTCCGGGATGTCGTCGTGGCCTTGCCCGATTGGCGGACCGACGCCACGGTCCGGTTCCTGCTCATCGCCACCCTGGTCTCGCTACCCATCGGGTTCCTGCTCGTCCAGAGCCTCGAGACCCTGTTCACGGGCTACATCGGTGGCCTCGCCATCTCGATGCTGGTGGGGGTCATGCTCATCATCACGGGCATCACCCTCCGGACGGCGAAGGACAGGGAGGGCGAACGCCGGGCCGGGGAGACCAAGGGCTCCGACGCGGTCATATTGGGCATCGTCCAGGGTCTTGCCGCCCTGCCGGGCATCTCCCGCTCGGGCATGACCGTCTCCGCCTTGCTGATACAGAAGGTCGACGCCGACGAGTCGCTGCGCCTTTCGTTCCTCATGTCCATCCCGGTCACCATCGCCGTGGTGGCCTACGAGCTGGTGACGTGGGACATCGCCAGCCTCGGCTGGGATGTGGTGCTGGCGGGGGTGCTGGGAAGCTTCATCTTCGGGTACCTCACCATCGAGGTCCTGATGAGGATGTCAAGCAGGATGCGGTGGGACCTGTTCTGCATGATCTTCGGGACGATCGCCGTGACCTTCAGCGCCATCCTGATGTTCCTTTGAGGAGGGGCCCCCTCAGAAGACGTCGTTGCGGGATTCTGTGAACCATCCGGGGTCCGAAACGGTCTCGTCCTCCTCAACGATGGGGCCCACGGCCATCATCCGTTCGAAGGCGTGGACGTCGTTCCACCGGAAGCCCGCCGCCTTCAGTCCGTCGGCCGCCAGGGGGTTCCTGTGGGTCACCCACACCTGGTCGCCCTGCGCCCGGGCCCTCACGGCCTCCATCGCCTGTCGGTACCAGTCGTCATCGGGCCCCACGATCTCGGCCACCGTGGAAAGACCCCTGTTCGGGCTCGGGTTCATGTTGACGAAACCCTCGAAGGTGCCAGGCGGGTCGATCGTCTGCATCCAGGTCGACAGATCGACGCCCATGACCTTGTATCCGGCGTAGGGGTCACCCTCGCGAACGGAGTACCCATCAATGCCCCGCATCCTCTGATGGAACAGGTCCGGCGCTCGGGCCATCTCGCCCTCGGTCAGGGGACGTAGATCGGGTTGGGGTTCACCCGGTCTCGCCTCCGCGAGCCAGAAGGCCAACCTGTGGTGGTCCAGGAAACCCAGGCTGCGGTAGACCGGATAGGCCACAAGGCCGGGAGTGGAGTAGAGTGTGATGACCTCGTTGCCCTCGTCGTGCAGTAGCTCGACGGCCATCTTCAGCAGTGCCCTGCCCAGGCCCCTCCGGGTCTGGTCCTGTCGGACCGCCACGGTCCAGAGATGGCCCGATGGCAGCACCTCGCCCCCGTGGACCACGGGCCTGCGGGCTATTCCCACGTAACCTGCTAGATCCCCATTGATGTCGGTGGCGTAGGTGGCCACCGGGTCGACGGCGTTCCTGGGGTCCTCCGCGAGGAACCTCTTGACGACCCCCTTGGATATGGGCCAGTCGAAGGCACCGTACATCAGGTCCGCGGACTGCTGCCACAGCCGTTCATCGTCCTGGTCCTTGTTCCAAAGTCCCAGTCGGAAGCCATCGTTGTCCATGACGGGAGCACGTGCCCGAATGTTACATATCGATTTCGGTCGAGCAAAGGATTTTCTAGCCTCCCACGCTTGTGGTCATCATGACCGACGAAGGACCCGCCCTTCCGACGCTCCGATGTCCCAACTGCGGCAACGCCGACCTGCTGTTCAAGTCCTCCGGGCAGGTCAGGTGCGGTCGTTGCATGAAGAAGTGGACGCGGGACGACCTGGTGAGGACCAAGGGCACCGCGGGAAGCTCCTACGATCGCGACATCAAGGACCGCGAGGAGGGAGAATGATGGTCGAGCTGGACCTGGTGGAGATAGAGAACCCCGACGAGCTGAACTTCATCCTGGGCATGTCCCACTTCATCAAGACCGCCGAGGACGTGCACGAGGTGATGGTGGGCACCGTGCCCGGCGTCAAGTACGGGATGGTGTTCTCCGAGGCCTCCATGGACAGGCTGTTGCGTACCGAGGGCACCGACCCCGAACTTGTGGGCCTGGCTGTCCGCAACATGGAGCGCATCGCCTCGGGCCACACCTTCATCATCTTCATGCGCGACGCCTTCCCGATCAACTTCCTGAACCGCATCCAGGCCGTGCCCGAGGTGGCGAACATCTTCTGCGCGACGGCCAACCCCGTGTCCGTGGTTGTGGCCCGCAACGAGCGGGGCGGCGGCATCCTGGGGGTCATCGACGGCTACTCGCCCCTGGGTGTCGAGGACGACGCGGCCAAGGTGAAACGGCGCGAATTCCTGAGGATGATCGGGTACAAGCTGCAGTGATCGGGGAGGCGCGTCGTCAGGGGAGGATGCCACACCTTCGCATTGTATATTAACCAATACGCTCTTTGTTCCGTGTCCCTCTCGGGACGCTCCATCGGGGGTCGTTATCATTGGTTATGGGAAGGATATTGGACGGGTCATCGGGGCCTTCCTCCTCTTCTTCCTCGCATTCGCATTGATAGCCCTCTGCATACCCATCATCATGAGGTCCGTGGCCCTGCAGGCCGCGATCCTCTTCCTGATCATTGCCGGTTGTCTCGGATACTTCTTCATCTACGATTGGCCGAAGCGCAAGCTCAGCTTCCCGAAATGATCTCTGTTCAGCCGTGTGCCTTGGTCTCGGGCAGCTCCCTTGACAGATACTTTCAAGTATCCATATGCCGTAGCGCCTGGCAGGAGGGATTGGTATACCCAAAGGCGAAGAGCTCCACTCGGGTAAGGCGAAGACCGTCTACGACTGGGACGAGGACCATGTGCTGGTGG
>JAUVEQ010000116.1 GCA_030594725.1 Methanobacteriota archaeon | reverse complement strand
ACACCAGCAGGTCCCCCGCCCTGAGGCCTCGGTCATCCTCGACCTCGTACCACCAGCGTCGTCCTCGCTTGAATGCGATGATGCGTACGCCCCAGGCGGATTCCAGACCCAGCCCGTAGGGGGTCTGACCCGTTATCTCCGAAGTCTTGTCGAGGCGGGCGGTGCCGATGGTCTCGTCCGCCTCCCTCATGACGAAGGGCAGGAACGGCCGGTACTCCACGTCCTCCTCGACGAGGCGGGCGATCTCCTCGGCTGCGTTGCCGAGCTGTTCCGCTGCCGAGGCCACCTGGAGGATGCCGATCATCTCCTCGGCGTCCTCCCGTGTTCTGGTCGCCATCATTATCTGGATGCGGATCTGGTACTGGAGCTGGTCCAACCGCTCCTCCAGCTGCAGGACCTGCTCTAGGAACTCATCGCTGTCGAATATGACAGCCGAGTAGGCCAGGTCCACGATCAGCTCGGAGCTGTCCTTCATCTCGACGAGCAGGTCCTTGACCGACCGGGGTTGGTACTCCACCTCGGTCTTGGAGGGTGCCTTCGGATGCTTCCTCCATATTGGCAATCCGTTACCTCGTCCCACCAATCGTTCGCCATCTTATTAGAGTTTTCTAGATGCCCCATGTCGGACAAATTCCATTCTCGTTCCTCGCCAAGGTTAAGAAGCGAGAGGGAATGTTTTTATATCACGGGGCGCCATACGTCGGACGTCCGTCAGACAATGGACGTCGTACAGACCTTTGGGAGGGAGCTTGTGACAGACGATATGGAGAAAGTGACCATACGCCTGCCGAAGCGCTATCTCAGGAGGTTGGACTTCCTGGTCCGGGTGGACGACTTCCCTTCTAGGTCAGAGGCTATCCGCACAGCAGTGCGGGACCTGCTCTATGCACGACTTGAGCTCGTACTAGAGAAACAGAAGAAGATCCTGGAGCTCGACCTCAAGGAGGCAGAGTTTCAGGAAGTCGAGAAGAAGTACCTGAAGCCGTGAGGCGTGAGGAGCTGGCTGGTCAGAATGGGATGGGGTGCACGGCGGGGCGGTCCTCCGCCCCGTTCATCCTCTCCAAATGATTGCGAGAACGAGCGTGAGCCCTACCTGAGCCCTGCATGGACAGAAAGACCCTCGCGGGTGATGTCCAGCAACTGACGGCCAGTGACGTGATCGGTGCCACGGAACTTGAGCACCTCTAGGTACTTGCGCCTGACGCCTTCCTCCTCGGGATAGGACATGACGATGATCCCATCCACCATGTAGCTCTCCAGGGATGAGGGGATGGTGCCGTAGTTCTGCTCAGCTGTGATGATGGTCGTGCAGCTCAGGGTCTTGAGGTACGCGAACAGGTTGTGCATGAACTCCCGGTCGTTGATGCCCTTGCGTTCGAGGATCTCGCGGATGGGCGTGATCGGGTCTATGACCAGCCTGCTGGGCTGGTAGGTCTCCACCACCTGCTGGAGGCGCTCCATCAGGTTCTCGGGCTCGTACACCAGGGAAGAGCCCAGGTCGGAGAACACCACCTTGTGGGTGTCCACGAGGTCGACGTCGTAGAAATCGAAGTTGGAAAGGAAGGATTGGACCACCCACGGCGGCTCTGAGATGGCGGCCAGGTATATGCCCACCTCGCCGTTGCGCGCCACGTCGAACAGGCTCTGCACGGACAAGGTGGTCTTGCCGGTGCCAGGCTCGCCGGCCACGAGGATGGTAGAGGGAACGGGGAATCCGCCCTCGATCATGTCATCGAGCCCCGGGATCCCAGTTGGTGCTCGATTCAGGGGCACCTAGAGGACCCCCTTACGGATCTGGAAGCTGCATTGTGGGGCCCCTCCGCCCGCGCATTCCACCTCGTGGCAGAACAGCTTGGTCTCGTAGTGTCGGGCATATATCTCGGCCAGGATGCCACGGAGGATGTTGCAGCTCCGATCACCGTCGCGATGGACCTCTATGCAGCCCTCCACCTTCGCAAGTTCCCGGTCCAGCTCCGCGGACTTGGCCCAGCCCTCCTCCACGAGCACATCGGCTGCGGCCGAGAGGAACGAACCTCCCCTCTGCTCCGCTCGCTTGGCGACGCCCCTGCCAAGGACCTGACCGGCCCGGAAGAAGAGGCCATTGGCGGCCAGGTTCATGACCGATTGGTAGATCTCCTTGATCTCCTGAAGCTCCTGTTGGTTGAAACTGATCTTACGTTCATCAGGGGACATGTTCACCTCTCCCCTTTTGCCATTCAGGTAAATGCCTGATAAGGTTTTCCTCATGGTTGCTGGACCATGAGAATCACTCGGAGGGCTCCAGGGTCCTCTGATGGGGGTCCGGAGGCAGGTCCAGGTCCACATCGCAGAGTTGGCACAGCCTTTCCATCGCGGACCTCCAGAGGACGGGTTCGGGAGAGAGCCTCGCGGGGGCCTTGACCACCTCCCTCTTGTCCAGGTTGAACAGGCCGATGTTCCGCACCGTGAACAGCCCCTGGGAGAATTCGTTGGCGGCCAGGTAGAAGTACTGGCAGGCCTTCCCGTAGGCGGCCAGGTAGTTCCTTGCCATCTTGGCGTGGACCCTGTTCCCCCAGTCCTTGACCTCTATGCCCACCAGGATGTGCCCTGCGCGCCCCCGGTACAGGGCGAGGATGTCACCCCGGTAGCATGGGACCCGGTCCGTGGTGAGGTACACAGGTTCCAACGGCACCTCGGTCGCCCAGCAGACCAGCTGCCCGTGGCGGTCCAACCGCCTCAGGATCAGGTCCTCGTTCACCGTCTGGGAGGCATGGTAGAAGGGCACTCGCTCTGCCACGCGTTCGATGAGGACCCCCGGTGACAAAAACCTTCCGGGGGGTGGGGTGAAAGTGCGCTCTCAACCCTGGGACAGCTCCCAGGCCAGGGTGAGGTCGTCCACCAGATTGGCCCGGGCGGCGGGCCTGTAGATGATCCCCGCTGGGTGGTACGTGACCACGCACCGCAGGTCCAGGTCCGCCCGCCTGATGCGGTGGACGGACCCTGCCTCATCCTTGAGGTGGACGGGTCTACCTAGAAGGGCGCTGGCGGCCGTTGCGCCGAGGGCGACCATGACCCTGGGTGCAACGGCATCCAGCTCGGCATCGAGCTGGAAGGAGCAGTTGGCGATCTCGGCGGGTCGGGGCGTGCGATTCTCCGGAGGTCGACATCGCACGGTGTTGGCGATCCACAACCGCTCCCTGGACAATCCCGCCTCGTCAAGGGCTCCATCCAGGATGCTGCCGGCCCGACCGATGAAGGGCTCTCCGCCCTGGTCCTCGGAGGCACCGGGGGCCTCACCCACGAGCATCAATCTCGCCCGGGGGTCGCCAGAACCCGGAACGACCTGCATGCGCGACCTCGCGAGGGGGCATCGCTGGCAATCCAGGTCCACTCCCTGGGGGCTCGTCCTGGCCATCCTAGTGTTCCTCCTCCCTTCTGCTTATCTCGGCCCCCTCGATGCTCGCCAGGGCGTCCTCCAGGTCGGGAATGGCCTTCGCGACCATATCCTCGGACCCCCTGAGGGTCACCCGGATGGTGCGGAAGGAGCCGTCCACCAGGTCCATGAGGTAGATGCCCGTGCGAAGATCAGGCCAGCGGGTCGTGAACTCCTCGACGACGGGAGCCACCATACCCTCGCGGACGCCCTTCACGAGCAATGTGGCCGACGACCCACCCCGGCCGAGGGGGTCTCCGGCCATTCCCCCGGTGGGGAACTGTACCTCCAGGGATGGAAGGACCTGCTCCCGCCACATCGGGAGGGCCTCGTAGGTGACGCCTGGGAGGCATCGTACATGGGTCGACCCCTCCAGCTCGAAGGCGAGGCCGCAGGCGAGGCCAGCGGGATTCCGCACAGGCGTCGCACCGGGAGGACAATGACCCATCCGCTCCCATCCGCCTCCCCTGGCGGGCACCGGGATGGACCGCGACTCGTACGCATCGATCAACCACTCCATCGCCTCCGGGTGGGGACCGGACGGTCCGAGGCCTATGGCCTGGGCAACATCGTCCCGTACGCGGTCGTCGTGGGTCGGGCCCAGACCTCCGATGGTGACCACAAGGTCCACCTCCCTCGAGGAGGCGTCCAGGAGCAAGGGCGCCAGCTCCCCGGGGGAGTCTCCCGTGATCACGAGGCGGCCAAGGGAGAGGCCGAGGGATGTAATGTCGGTGACCAGCTTGTCCAGGAGGTCGCCCATGTAATCTGGTTGGACCCCCCGAAGGTCCTCCAGCAGCTCGTCGCCCACGAGTATGATCTCGGCACGCACGCTGTGCTAAAGGGGGTCGAGGAAAAATAAAGGTGGCGGGCGCGGCACGGGGCCGCGCCCGAATGACCACTGGGGTCTGACCCTACATCCTTCGACGTCGGGAGACGACGGCGATGATGCCGATGAAGGCGATGGCCACCACGGCGAACATCGTTTCGAAGCCGGGCTCTTCCTCAAGCTCCTTGATGGTGACGTTCACGCTGTAGGACGTCTCCAGCGCGTCGGCGCCGGAACCATCGGAGACGATCAGCTTCACTTCGGTGATGCCCTTGCCCTTCACCTTCCAGGTAAAGTCCTGGGTCTGACCGATGAGGGTGGTGCCAGCATACCACTTGTAGATCAGCTTGTCGGCATCGTTGTCGATGTCCTGTGCCGTTCCGCGAAGCAGTATCTTCTGTTCCTCGGTCAACTTCTGGTTCGGGATCAACCCGATGATCTGGAGGTTCTCAGGCGCGTCGTTGATGTTCTCGATGGTGAAGGTCACATCGACGGTGGCCGTCTCCGATGAGGAGTCCACGACGGTGATGCGGACCACCATCGTCACACGCTTGGCGTCCTCGTTGGTCGGGGTGAAGGTCAGCTTGCCCGTGCTGTCGATCTCGACACGGGAGACGTTGGTCCTGTAGGTCAACACCTCGTCTGGGTCCACCGGCTCGCTATCCAGGTTCCTCGGTTCGAGGTCCGGGTCGGAGGCGACGATGTCCATCTCGAAGAGCACATCCTCCGTCAGTTGCTTGGTGGGGATGTAGTCGATCAAGGGCTTGTCGTTCACGTTCTCTATCTCGAAGACGACCAGCCTCTGGTCGGACTCGCCCTCGGAGTCGGTCACGGTGATGGTGATCTCCCAGACACCCACGTCCTCGTTCTCCGGGGTGAAGGTGATGCTGCCCTGGGCAGGATCGATGGTGAACAGGTCCGTGTTGTCGTTGGTGAAGGTCAGTACCTCACCGGAGCCTTCGACATCCAGGTCCTCGTCGGTCACGGGGATGTTGAACTGGTAGGCCCGACCCTGGACCAGGTTCTGCTTTCCGATGATGCCGAACTTGGGGGCGTCGTTGGTGTTCCATACCGTTATCTTCACCTCTTGCTGGTCGGACCGTCCCTTGGTGTCGGTCACGGTGATGGTGAAGAAGAGTTCGCCCACATCGCTGTTGTCAGGGGTCCAGGTTATCATGCCCGTCTCCACGTTGGTGTCCAGGTCGACGGTGTCGTCCCGGTAGGTGATGATGTCCCTGAACTCGGGGGGCAGCAGCAGATCGGGGTCCTCCACGTAGGTGGACACGTCGAGGGTGAACTCCTCGTCCTCGTTCGCCTCCTGTGGCGGGATGTACTTGAGCACCGGTGGGTCGTTGACGTTGTTGACGAACAGCTCCAGCTCCATCGTGTCGGAGAGGCCGTCCGGGTCCTCCACGGTCACGTTGAAGTAGTTGTACCCAACGTGGTCGTTGGTCGGTCCGAAGGCGATCTCCCCGCTGGGTGAGATGTCCAAGAAGTCCGCGTCGTCGGAGAAGGTCAGCTCTCCCACGCCATTATCCCTGTCGGTGGCCGTCAGGTTGAAGCTGTAGTACGTGTCCTGCTCGCCGTCGGGCAGGCGGCTCTCCTTCCACTTCGGCGCATCGTTCACAGGCAGGACTTGCACCGGGAGGGTGAAGTTCGCCATCGAACCAGCGCTGTCGGTGACGTGGAGGGTGAGGTTGTCCCATCCGTTCCAGTCGGGCTGATTGTTCGAGAAGGTCAGGACGTTGTTCGCACCCTCCTCCACGTTGATGAAGGTGGTGGGGGTAGCGGTGACGGTGAAGGTCTGTCCCTCGGGGTCCCTGAACCAAATGACGTTCGTCGAGGTCCCGAAGTCGACGGGTGTCGGCTCGTCCTCGTTGATCTCGATCGTTTCCGGGTATGGAGGCACTGGTTCCGGTTTTGGGTCCATCAGCTTGATGTGCCAGTATGTGCTGTTCCAGGCAAGGTCGTCCTTGACCATGACCGTTATGTCCAGTGTCTCGCCCCGGGCGTACTTGGACCCGGGTGCCGCGTCCTTGGGTATGACGATCGTTGTCTCGTTGCCGGTGACACCGTCCATGGTGACGAAGTTCTCCTCCCACTTGTAGGTGATGGGCTCGTCGTCGGTCGGGTCCCAAACCAGCACAGAGAGGTCCAGGGTCGTGCCCACATCGATCTCGATGTCCTTGTTGATAGTGGCCTCCCCGTTGTGGTTCTGCTCCAGGAACCACGGGGGCATGTTCACCTCTTCAGTCATCCAAAGACGGAAGTCGTCAAGGGCCCACCATGAGGAGGACGTCTGGGACTGCTTGATGAACACCCAGCGGAATTGCAGGGTCTGGCCAGCGTAGTCGCCCATATGCAGGCCAGGGACATAGTAATAGAAGCCATCGCTGAAATCGCTTTGTCCAGAGGTGCTGTCGAACTTCTCAAGACTGCTCCATGATGTCATGTTCGACGCCCTGTACTGCATGTCTATCGAGTCCTGACCCGCGCCTGCGATGTTGCCTGTGAACCTGAAGTTAAGATAGATGAACTGCAGGTTGGGAAGGAGCGGATGCGAGTAGCTTGTATTGTACCATCTCAGGTCGATGACCGGGGAATAGAGCATGTCACCGGTGGCGGTGGTGGTGCTACCGCGGCCCAGATCATGCTTCCAGGCATTGACACCGCTGTTGGCCTGCGCGGCGTCGTTCGTGAGGCTCCAGGCCCCATTGTCAGTCCATTCCTCGTTGGTCCCATTCTCCAGGTCGTCCATCCACTTCGCGACCATCCACATCGTGCCCATATCGTCGTCGGTCTTGACGGGGTCCTGGGCCAAGGAGATGTTCGTGAAGACGAAGTAGAAGCCAGCCCTGGAGAGCTGAATCGTCGTCTCGACCTCCCCTGTCTTTCTGGGTTGGACCGAGGCGGACACTGTGTAGTTCACTACCTCGTTGGCCTCTGGGTCGATGATGATGTACCTCACATTGATGTTGTTGTTGTAGTTCGTCCGCCCATGGTTCTCGAAGTGGGAGGTGATCGTGATGTCCGTCTTGGGGTAGGTGGTGGCAGCGATGGACCGGAAGTATGAATTGCCCCAACCGTAACGGAAGCCCTGGATCGTCCCCATCTCGAGGTAGTTCCAGTAGTAGCTCCACACGGGATGATGGTCCTCGACCTCGACATACCAGTTCATCATGCGGTGCTGGTCCAGGTTCAGGCTGGGGGTGCCGTAGCCCATCCAGGTCAAGACCTTGTCCGCGAACTCCTCTCGGTCGGCGGCACTGGCGATGGCTGAGAACCCAATGCCCATGCTCAGGACCTTGCCCCTGCCGGGAGCGGCGTATCCGACCGCCAGGGATGCGTCGTCGTATGTCTTGCCCCAGTAGCCAACGCTGTCTCCCTCAAAGACGGTGAACGCATCCGATCTGGGTTCATAAACGTTGGAGAACAAATCAATGGAGTCCAAGGGATTGGTGAAGTACTTCTGGGTTCCGTACTGTTCGGTGCCGGTCATGATGGCGTTGGACGTCGCGTTGACGGGGTTAGGCATACCAGTGAACATCTCGAAGGCCTCAATTCCCATGTACTCAAATGCGAAGCTGTCAGTGGGCAGGGTGTAATTGCCGGGACCGTTGATTGTCCTCAATATCTGATTACCGATGAGCCATACGTTACCTCCAGCCTCGATGTACGAGGTGAGGCGGCTCCGGTCATGGAAACCGATGGTCCAATTGGATCTGTACTCGTAGCCACACATCCAGATGACGGTGGTGTAGTTTGAGAGCTCCTCGAAAGTCGAGCCGTAATAACCGCTCCTCACGACACTGACATCGTGAGCGATGCTCAGGCCGTCAAGGGCAATGTCCATCAGGTGGGCGGTGTCCCACTCGTAGAGACCGCTGTTGTTGAA
>JAUVEQ010000300.1 GCA_030594725.1 Methanobacteriota archaeon | reverse complement strand
GCTTGCCAGGCTTATAGGGTTTCCCACGGACGACGTGGAGGGGAAACGTTATCGCCCAGGATGGGAATCCGGGTGCGAGGTGGTCCGAAATGAACGACAAGAAGGTCGCACTGTTCGCCTTCACCGGCGAGAAGCCCTGCTTCATCCACGTTATGTTGAATGCCCTCGACCTCAAGGAGAGGGGCTACGAGGTCAAGGTGGTCATCGAGGGGGCCGCCACCCGGCTCATCGAGGAGCTGGCCGTCTCCGACCCGCCCCTGGGGGCCCTGTACAAGAGGATCAAGGACGAGGGTCTGCTGGACTGCGTCTGCCAGGCCTGCGCCCACCAGCATGGGACCCTGGACGCGGCCAAGGAACAGGGACTGGACCTGTGCGCCGAGATGTCGGGACACCCAGCTGTGGGCAGGTACATGGAAGAGGGCTACACCATCATCACGTTCTGACCCCCCAGCTGCCATGTTGAGTAAAGGATTTTCATCGCGGCATCGAGATAAAGGTCCATACCCGGCTTGTCGAGAAGATGTACGAGGGGGATTTCGAACCGGCAGGCATCGTTTGTCCCAGCTGTGGTGACCAGGTAGCCAAAGGACCCACTGAGCTACAGGTGTTCTGCCCGACAAGCGGTTGGGGCCGGAAGTCGACAAGTGAGCACGACTACGCCTTCGCCGCCTTCAGGCTCTCGTCGATTATCTCGACGGCGGCGTCGACCTGGTGCTCCTTGATGATGAGGGGCGGTATGTAGCGCATGGAGCTCTTCCCGCAGGGCAGCAGGATGAGGCCCCGCTTGTAGGCCTCCACGGTCATGTCGTCCCGGAGCTTGATGGCCCGCTCCTTGGTGGTCTGGTCCTTGACGAACTCGGTGGCCTGCATCAGGCCAAGGCCACGCACGTCCCCGATCTCGGAGTGCTTCTCCTGCAGCTCCAGCAACAGCTTGTGCAGGTGCTCGCCCATGCGTGCCGAGTTGCCCACCAGGTCCTCCTCCTCGATGACGTCGATGGTGGCCAGGACCGCCGCCGAAGCCACCAGGTTGCCTCCGTAGGTGTTGCTGTGGGCGCCCTGCACGCCGAAGTCCAGGTCCTCGCGGAACACCATGGCGCCGATGGGGACCCCGGAGCCCATGCCCTTGGCGAAGGTGTAGATGTCCGCCTCCACGTCGTGGTGCTGGATACCGAACCACTTGCCCGTACGACCGAAGCCCGCCTGGACCTCGTCGTCCACCATGAGGATGCCATGGCGGTCGCAGATGGCGCGGATCTCCTTCACCCAAGGTGACGGGGGCACCAGGTAACCTCCCTCGCCCTGGACCGGCTCCATGAACAGGGCCGCAACCTGGGCGGGTGGGACAAGCTGCTGGAAGTACACCTCCTCGATGATCTTGGCGCACCACAGGTCGCAGGACGGGTACTCCATCTTGTAGGGGCACCGGTAGCAGTAGGCGAAGGGAACGTGGCTGACCCCTGGCATCGTCGGGAAGAAGCGCTCCTTCTGCACCGCCTTCGAGGCCGTGAGGGACACAGCGCCCATGGTCCTGCCATGGAAGGCACCCACGAAGGCCAGGAAGCGCTTGCGCTCCGACGACCACCTGGACAGCTTGATGGCGGCCTCCACCGACTCGGCCCCCGAGTTGGTGTAGAACACCTTCTTGGCATCGTCGCCGGGCGCAACCTCGACAAGCCGCTGGGCCAGCCTGGCCTGTATGTCGTAGTAGAAGTCGGTGCCCGCGAAGTGCATGAGCTCAGCGGCCTGCTTCTGCACGGCCTCCACCACCTTGGGATGGCAGTGACCGGTGTTGGTCACCCCGATGCCGCTGGTGAAGTCAAGGTAACGATTGCCGTCCACTCCCCACACCATTGCACCTTTGGCCCGATAAACGGCCACAGGTGACGTCTTGGTCGTGGTCGCGATATACCGGCTGTCCATCTCGATTATCTCCTGGCCCTTGGGGCCAGGGGGGGTTACTACAATCTCGGGCAGATCCTCCATAGGCTCACCTCCCCTCAGGGGGCGGGGGAATCCCGCTTCATGCTAATAAAGGTGGGGATTCACCCCCGTCCCATGCAGCGGTTCACACCCGCGACCCGACCTCCGGGTGTGTCATGTCACAATCGTTATATATCGCGGTCCAGCATAGGTCAGGTGACCATGAGAAGACGCACCAAGTTCGCACTGGCGGTCATCGTGATAGCCCTCATCCTCCTGTCGCCCCTTGCAGCCTCATGGCTCGTCAGGTCGAACTACGAGCCCGAGGAGAAGTCGGCGGACGTGGACGGGGACGGGCTCAAGGACACCCGGGAGGCCGACCTCGGGCTCTCGCCTGGCATCGTGGACACGGACGGGGACGGCATCCCCGACGGGAAGGAGGTCAGGTACTGGGACCAGCGCGCCATCGACGAGGGACCCGGAGCCGACAACCGATTCAGCCCATCCCTCGATCTTGACCGGGACGGCATCCCCAACGCGGCCGACCCCGACGCCGACGGCGACGGGCTCCTCGACGGCTACGAGCTGGACTGGGGCTACGACCCCGGAAATTGGGATACCGATGGCGACCGCGTGGCGGACGGCGATGACGAGCGACCCCTCAACGCAGCCGACGTGGACCACGACGGAATGCCCGACGACTGGGAAACCTATTACGGCCTCGACGACCCCCTGGTGGACGAAGACGGGGACGGCTTGGCCAATCTTCTGGAGTTCCACGAGGGAACTTCCCCTGTCGACGCCTTCGCCACCGACGAGGATGGCATCTTCGACCTCCGTTGGTTCCTCGACACGGACACAAAGGTCGACTCGATGGGTGACCTCTACGCCCCCTTCAGACGAACCGATGGCTCGCTGGACATGGAGAGGCCTGTCTTCCAGGTGGACCCCACCACTCCCGGCAGGTACTGGCGGCTCTTCGACCTCAAGACCCTGTCCGACGAAGGGTGGGACCGGTCGGATGCAACGGGGGGCTTCCCGATGTTCGAACCGGGGTCACCGGATGGCATCGCAGACTGGGAGGCCTACACCTACTCCATCACCGTGGCCGGTCGTTGGTCAGGTCCGTTACCGGCCCCCCTCCACACCCAGGTCGTGATCGGGATGCCCGTGGGGTTGACGGCGAACGTCGACCAGGACGGGACCGTCCACATCACCGAGGGTTTCCTAAGCGATTACCGCCTGACAGCGCCGCTTCACGACCTCAAGACGTACCTGGCCGAGGACGGGTCCGACAGCGATTCGCTGACGACCTCGTACACCTCGCTGCCGCTCTCCGTATCGACGCTCCCCGGGAACCTGGAGGCGACGAGGGACCTGCCTCCCCTTGAACGGGTGATCGCTGCGAGGGCCTGGCTGTGGGAATCCGCCGAGTACACCGGCGGTCGCGACGCATGGCCCCTGAGCGCCCCCCTTGTCCTGGCAAGCGAGGGATGGGGCTCTTCATTGGACTTTGCCAGCTCCCTCACCGTCCTCTGCCGGCAACTGGACGTGCCCGCCCGCGTCACGGTCGGTTTCGCCCCAGGGGTCATCACCGGCGGCCACAGGGTCGTGCGCGTAGGGGACCTCCATGTCTGGACGGAGGTCCACGACGGGAACCTGTGGATACCCGTGGAGGCGACGGACATAGGTGACTCGGGCGGCCTTGGTATGGGCGCGGCGGGCGGGGACCGCAGCGTGCTGGCCGACATGCCGTCCGAGGACAACGACTTCCTCTGGACCCTGGCCGCCGGAGGTGCCCTGACCTCGGGCTCGGCCGGCATCGAGGTGCCCGACGGACCCGTGGACACCGACAAGGACGGCATCCCCAACTCGCTGGACGATGATGATGACAACGACGGCCTTACGGATGCCGAGGAGCTGGAGATCGGCACCAATCCCATCGATCCTGACACCGATCACGATCTGCTGGAGGATGCCTCCGAGCTCCTCAACGGCACCTCGCCGGTCAACGGCGATTCCGACGGAGACGGCATCTCCGACGGGATGGAGGTCATCATCCTGGGCACCGATCCCCTGGACCGGGACACCGACGGCGGGGGGGCATGCGACATCCAGGAACTGGAGCACCGGACGGACCCCCTGGAC
>JAUVEQ010000321.1 GCA_030594725.1 Methanobacteriota archaeon | reverse complement strand
TGATGCTCTCCTTGGCCACTTCCAAGTAGTCAGTCGCAGGGTTAAGGGTCACGACTACTCCCTCCAGTTGCATCATAGCCCTCTCGAGCAATACCCATGAGGTGGGGGGATGTAGACCGTTCTTGAGAAGAATGGTGACGGCACTTTGGTTGATACCGCCGTCGATCTCGTAGCCTTCCCTCTTCATCTCGAGGTAGTCCATGAAGTCCCTGATGTCGTGAGCTAGTCTAGAGATGTTGATATCTCCCAGGGAATGACCGCATATCTCAACGATGGAGTACGCGGCCTTCTCCTCGTCCCCCTTCATGAGGGCCATGTAGAACTCGGTGACCTCCCCCTTGAGGTGGGATTCCAGGTAGCCCATGGCACCAAGGTCGATGAAGACCACCATCCCGTTCCGGTCCACGAAGAGGTTCCCATGGTGGGGATCGGCGTGGAAGAAGCCATCAATGAATATCTGCTTGAGGACCGCGCCGACCAGGGGGGACACCAGGGTCGTGGGGTCCACGTCGGGAGCTCCCTCGGTATCGAGTTTGTCCAGGGCGATACCGTCGATGAACTCCATGGTCAGCACCCTGCTCGAGGATAGATTCATGTAAAGTTCCGGCACCCTGACACCCTCTATCTCAGCCATGTTCTCGGAAAGGCGCCTGATGTTCCGGGCCTCCAGGGTGTAGTCCAGCTCCCGCATTATCATGATGCCGAACTCTTCCACCGCCCCATCCATGTTCAGGTTCTCTATGCTGGAAAAGGCCTTTGACATGAACTTCGACATGTCCTTGAGGACGGAGATGTCCGCCCGTATGGTCTTGAAAATGTTGGAACGCTGGACCTTCACAGCCACCCATTGGTCGGTGCCCTTTATCTTCGCCTTGTAGACCTGGCCGATTGATGCTGCGGCGATGGGGGCATCGGGGAGTTCGTCAAAGATCTCATCGGCGGGTCTTCCTAGCTCGCTCTGGATGGTTGCCATGACCACTTCCGGCGGTTCTGGTGGGACCTTTTCGCGCAGGTTCTCCAGCTCCAATGCGAACTCTTCATCGATGAGGTCCGGGCGCGTAGACAGCATCTGGCCCAGCTTGACGAAGGTGGGGCCCAGGCTCTGTAGCATCAGTCGGAATCTGACCGCTTCAGTTAGGTCCTTTATTTCCTCGGGTGCTTCCGGGTCCAATCCCATTTCCTTGATCTTCTTCTTGGATGGGCCCAGCTTACCGAATCCGTACTTGGAGAGAGCGGCCATGATCTGTGCAGCACGCTTGAAGTCCTGATATTTGTGGCTGAGGACCTTGCTGAGGCCCCGTTTGGTCTCCTCGTCATCGATCTCGTCGGAGATGTCCTGTCCTATCATCGCTACTTACCCTCCCGGAGCCGGGTCCTAAGGTCCGGCGGTAGCCGATGAAGGGGCTGAGGAATATAAAACTATACCGAGAATTGAGGTGTGTTCTCACCACAGACCCTCGGTAGAAAGGTAGCGCTCCCCGGTATCGGCCAAAACGCACACGATGATCCCCCCGACCTGGTCAAGCCCTCTCGCCAATTCCCTTGCCGCCCAAGCCGTTGCCCCCGAGGTGATTCCGGCCATTATACCCTCAGCGTGGGCAAGGTCTCGCACCGACTGCCACGCGGTCTCCGCCGGCACGTCGACCACTCGGTCGACGAGGTCTGGATCGTAGATCCCCGGAGTGAACCCGGGCACCACCCCGGGTATCCTGTGCTGCACGAACTCACCTGTCCTGTAGTAGGGTGCCTCCGCGGGCTCGACGCCCACTATCAGGAGGTCCGGGTTCCGGGGCTTGAGGGCTGTGGCCACCCCCGTGAGGGTGCCGCAGGTGCCCAGGCCGGCCACGAAGGCGCTCATGCCCCCATCGGTCTGCTCCCACAGCTCCTCGGCGGTGGTGTCGATATGGGCCTGGCGATTGTCCATGTTGTCATGCTGGCATATGTAGTAACCATCGGGCAGCTCCTCGAGAAGCTCGAGGGCCCGGGCCTTGGCCCCTTTCGTGTGCAGGGGCGCGGGCGTCAGCTCCAGCCGGGCTCCCAGGGCCCGGAGTATCGCCTTGCGCTCCTCGGACATCCCCTCGCTCATGCAAAGTACCAGGTCGTAGCCCAGGATGGTGGACACCATGGCCAGGCCGATGCCTGTGTTTCCCGAGGTCGCCTCGATGATGGTGGTGCGGCCCGGTTCGATCTCTCCCCGGCGATGGGCCTCGCGGAGCATCCACAGGGCTGGTCGGTCCTTCACGCTGTAGGGGTTCATGAGCTCCATCTTGGCCAGCACCCTGGCCCGGCCGTCCTCCGGTGGAGCGAAACGGTCGAGGGCGACCAGCGGCGTGCTGCCGATGCAATCGAGGATGCTGTCTCTTACGTCCATGGGACCACCCGGAGGAGGATGGACCGAGGCGATGTTCACCTTTGCGGTCCTGGACACCTGACAATTGCGCAAGGTTTTTGGGGGGGTCTCACCTTAGGGGCTTTGATGGACCTCGCCGAGTTCACGCGTAGCAAACCGTTCCTCGTCCTGATCGTGGTGCTTGGCATTGTCGCGATCGCGGTGCTCGCGGTATCGTTGAGCAGCACGGAAGATGGCAACGGGGACGATGACCCCAACGGGACCGACCCACCACTGGTACCGCCCTACGTCCTGGACGAGCAGGGCTTCAACCATCCGGTGCAGGATGCCTTCCAGGGCTCCAACGAGCCCCACATCGCCGTCAACCCCTTGAACCCCATGAACATGGTGGCGGGGTCCAACGACTACTCCTCCCCCAAGTCGGATGCCTGGGTCGGCTACTACTGGACCTTCGACGGGGGCAAGCGCTGGGAGCAGAACCTGATCCCAGGCTATCCCTCCGGACCCGTCTCCGCCCTCACCGGCTTCGAGGCGGCTGGCGATCCCGTCATCGCCGCGGGTCCCGACGGTGAGTTCTACTACGCGGGCATCGCCTTCAAGCGGTCGATACCGGCCGTGGGTCGGGCCTCCTCCATCTTCGTTGCCAAGTCCACCGATGGTGGCCGCACCTTCGGCCAGGTCACGATGGTGGCCCAGTCCCTCACCGTGGGCACCTTCCACGACAAGGAATGGATCGCCGTGGACCAATCCAGCGGAACGGGTCGCGGCAACGTGTACTGCGTGTGGGCCATGTTCCAGCCCTACGGTTCACAGATGGTGTTCTCCAAGAGCGAGGACGGTGGCCGGACGTGGACCCGCCCCCCGAGGGTGCTGTCCGACATCCTGGGCCTGGAGTTCCAGCTCCAGGGGGCCCAGATCGTGGTGGACAACGACGGCACGATCCACATAACCTGGATCGACTTCGAGGGGAGTCAACATCGTTACGTCCGCAGCACCGACCAGGGTGACTCGTTCTCGGACCCGGTGGACGTGGGAGGGGTGACGCCGATACCGTACGAGCTGCCCAACGGCGGCTACCGCACCCCCACCCTTCCCGCATTGGCGGTCGACAACACCGGTGGTCCCTTCGACGGCTCCCTGTACCTCACCTGGAACGACTACCGCAACGGCACCGCCGACATCTTCATGATCGCCTCCCACGACGGTGGCAACACATGGTCCCCGGCCGTTCTCGTGAACGACGACGGGGAGAACTCCGAGGCGGACCAGTTCTTCCCCAGCATCACAGTTGCCGGCAACGGGACCGTCTGCATAAGCTTCTACGACCGGCGTGACGACCCGGACAACACACTGCTCATGATATACCACGCCCAGTCCGTGGACGGCGGGGGGTCCTTCCTGGACAACATCCCCGTGACGGACGTGCAGTTCGACGGCAACGCTGCGGGCGGTCGCCGGAAGGGCGGTGTGTTCTCGGGAACACCCTTCATGGGCGATTACACTGGCAGCGCCTCCTCTGACGGGTTCATCATCTCCATCTGGTGCGACACGC
>JAUVEQ010000392.1 GCA_030594725.1 Methanobacteriota archaeon | reverse complement strand
ACTGGAGAACACCTCCCTGGGACAGTTCGATGCCCTTGCGGACCTGGAGGATGAGTTCGGCGTGCGCATCGTGGTCCTGGATGCCCAGAGGGTGCGGGCACTGGCATACCGGGGCACCGTGTACCTATCAGTGGGCCTTCTGGAGCGACTGGACGACGATCAGCTTAGGGCCGTGGTGGCCCACGAGGCCTACCACCTTCGGACCAGCCCCTCCAAGCCGCTGTCCGGCCTGCTGGCCCTCACCTCGCTCACCTTCTTGAGATACAACGACGAGCACTCGGCCGACGCCTACGCCGCCCACGTGGCGGGAGTGGACGCCATCGTCGGTGCCCTGGATCGCCTGAACATCGAGGGGCGAGAGGACAGGGCCGCGCGCCTTCGCCAGGCCCTCTGAGCGAGCGTGGCTCCTTCGGACATCCCTGTGTAAGAAGGCGCCTTCTCGCCCATCACATGTTTCTGATAAATCAGATAATTCAGAAATATATAAATAATCGGAACGATATCCCGTTATAGGTGAGACCGTGACCGAAGAGGAATGCTGTGGACAGAACGCCAAGTCGGCGAGCCCGATGGGTCGAAAGTTCTCCGTGGAGGCGGTGGCCACCATCGATGACAGGGGTCAGATGGTGCTGCCAAAGGCCATCAGGGAGAAGCTGGGCCTCAAGGCGGGCGACAAGCTGGCGATCTCGGTGATGGAGCGGGACGGTCGGCCCTGCTGCATCACCCTCATCAGGACCGAGGAGCTGTCGAACATGGTCCGCGAGTTCCTGGGACCCGCTATCAAGGACGTTCTTTAGCCAGAAGGGGTGCGATAACATGGACGAGAAGGAGATCAAGGAGGCCGTCAAGGCCGGTTACGGCATGGCAGCGGAGAAGAAGGCGAACGCGTGCTGCGAGACCTCATCGTCATGCTGCGGCGGCGGGATGGACCAGTCCAAGGCCGTCAGCGTGATGGTGGGCTACGAGCCCGAGGAGCTGGCCAATCTGCCCGAGGGAGCGATCCTCGGCCTGGGTTGCGGCAACCCCGTTGCCATCGCGGCCCTCGAGGAGGGCGAGACCGTCCTGGACCTCGGCTCGGGTGCGGGCATCGACTGCTTCCTGGCGGCCAGCAAGGTGGGTCCCACCGGTAGGGTGATCGGGATCGACATGACCAAGGAGATGCTGGACCTGGCCCGTAGGAACGCCGAGGAGAGCCCGTACGACAACGTGGAGTTCCGCGAGGGCGAGATCGAGGCCCTGCCCGTGGACGACGGCACGGTGGACGTGATCATCTCCAACTGCGTCATCAACCTCTCCACCGACAAGCCAGCGGTGTTCAGAGAGGCCTTCCGTGTCCTCAAGCCGGGTGGTCGTCTGATGGTCTCCGACATCGTGCTGACGGGAGAGCTCCCCGAGGACGTGAAGGGGGATATCTACGAGTACGTGTCCTGCGTCGCGGGAGCCTCCATGAGGGAGGACTACCTGCGGTACATCGAGGAGGCTGGCTTCACGGACGTCGAGGTCGTCGAGGAGTCCAGCTACTCCGAGCTGGATATGGTGAGGAGCGCCAAGGTGAGCGCCCGAAAACCCGTCGACTGACGGACCTACTCCACATCGATGTGCTTCTTGGACTCCCAGAGGCCGTGGATATTGCAGAACGAGACCGCGTGCAGGGTCCCTGGCTTCGTGGCGGCCATGTGGAAAGCGGCCGCGTGATGGGTGTGCACCGGGCCCTCGTTGGCCCCCGCGGCGGACTCCCCGTGGGCAGCGAAGTCGAAGTTGCCGATGTTGTAGACGAACTTCTCGTCATCGGGCTTGAAGAACACCCGGATGTACCGGATGTGGTGCTCTGTGGTGTTGGGATGATCTGCTGCCTTCCCAAGGCTGACGGTCACGTCGAACCTCTCGCCGGAGGCCACCTTGTCGGGGCACTCTATCGCCGGCACATGCTTCTCGGACTTCCAGTCACCAGTCTGGATATGGGTGTATATGGACATGTTTACCCTCCCGAGCGCCAATAGGACCCCTCGGATTTAATCTTTTACGCTAAGTTGTTACGGGGCCGCGCCGCCAAACGTATATAGCCCGCACATCGATTTCCGGCCCGAGGTGATGCCGTGGCTGAGTGCGCCGAGTGCGGGGAGGAGTTGGGCCCGGAAGCCGAGCACACGTTGTGCGGGGCCTGCGCGGACACCAACCTTGTCGAAGCGTTCAAGGAGAGGGGGGAGGAGGTCGAGAGGTGGGCCACCTGTCCCCTGTGCGGGGGTTCTGGCCGTTGCTTCTTCTGTTCGCCGGGAGGCCCCTGCTATCATTGCTCCGGAAGCGGTCGAGAGATGCCTGGCAGCGAGGACGAGTGCCATTACTGCGGCGGGGCCGGCAGTGTCGACAAGGGTTGCGAGATGTGCGGGTACACCCGCAAGTGCAAGCATTGCAGTGGAACGGGCAAGATACCCGCCATGGCCCTGGACAATTGAACCGTGGTCCTAAGAGACCTTCACGTTGACCGAGGCCTCCTCGGCCTCGGCCTTCTTGGGGATCTTGAGGGTAAGGACACCCAGCTTCATCGAGGCCTCGGCCCCGTCGGGGACGACGGGCTTGGGCAGTGGGACCTTCCTGTGGAAGTTGGTGATCGCCCGCTCGTTGCAGAGGTAGGCAGTGTCCATCTGGTCGATGTCGCACTCGAGGGCGTTCTCGCCCCGTATGTCCACCATGGTGTCGCTGACGCTTATGTCGACCTTGTCCTTGGGGATCCCAGGCATCTCGGCGACTATCAGGAAGTAGCCGTCGTGGTCCTGGACATCGAGGGGAGGCACGCGGGCGTCATCCTCCAGCTCCTCCATCTGTGCCCAGAACGGGTCATCGTAGGCATCCGCGAGGCTCTTTTCCATCTCTTTTTGGACCTTCCTTCGGATGATCTTGTCCATCTCCTTGTCGTCCATCCATCTCAACCTCCTGGTGG
>JAUVEQ010000014.1 GCA_030594725.1 Methanobacteriota archaeon | reverse complement strand
CATAGAGGAAGCCTCGCTCCCGATACACAGCCCTGGGAGCGAGAGACGGGCCCTGAAGGACACCATCTCATACCAGGTCCTCCGGGCCCTGGTGGTGATGGCGGTCATCATTGGAGGCTTCCTGCTGTTCACCTTCATCGGAGCGCCCTTCGCGTACACTTCCGCCTACCTGCTGGTCCTGGTCATCGCGGTCGTGGCCCTCGCATACGTGTTCAAGAGGTCCGTGACCTCGTTCAACGAGCGCTTCAAGACCACCATCTCCGACGGGTTCCGGGTGAAGGATGAGGAGGTACCAGGAGAGGGGCCCGCTGCACACGCCAGGGATCTGGCCGTTCCCCAGCTCCTCTCCGAGGGGGACAACCTGTGCAACGTGGTGGTGGAGGCCACCTCCGAGGAAAGGGGAAAGTCCCTCGGGGAGACGGCGCTGTGGAATAGGAAGGACGTGTCCATCCTCGCCATCCGAAGGGACGACGAGCTGTTCATAGACCCGGACGAGGACGAGGTCCTCAGGGAGAAGGACGTCCTCATATTCCTCGAGGGCTGCGCCGTCAAGCCCCGCGGTGGGGAGGACCAGGCATCGGGTCCCACTCCTTGAACCAGGCCGGCAGCTGGGTGTGCTTGTAGCGGTCCAGGAGGACGCCCTCCATTCGCAACTGTCCGCGACGGGGCCGTAAGAATCGAAGGGGACATTTTATAATCCGGTGAGGTGTCTTTCTGGCGGGAAGAGGAAGGAAGGAAGGAACGAAGGAAGGAACGAAGGAAGGAAGGAAGGAAGGAAGGAAGGAATGATCGATGTTCTGGCCCAAGTACAACATCACCGACAGGATGAACACCGCCCTCCTGGAGATAGAGCGGGCCAGGGGCTTCCTGGAGGCCGCGGACCTCAGGGAGGAGTGGCTGGACGAGATGCGCACAGAAGCGCTGGTCAGGGAGGCTCACTTCTCCACTCACATCGAGGGCACCACCCTGACACTGGACCAGGCCGATGGGATCCTCCGGGGCGAGAGCATCGCCAACGTGGCCAGGGATGACCGCCAGGAACTGCTCAACTACAGGGAGGCCATGGACTACGTGTCCCGGCAGATCGGCTCCCAGGTCGAGATGACCGAGGATATCATCCAGGAGATCCACGCCATCCTAGTCAAGGACGTCCGCGGTGGGTCCCTGGAGCCGGGAAAGTACAGGGAGGTCCCGAACTACATCGTGGACGCCATCACGGGCAAGGCGATCTACACTCCGCCCCCCGCCTCCGAGGTCCCGGGCCAGATGGCAGAGTTCGTCGAGTGGCTCAACAAGAGGACGGGCGTCTCGGCTGTCCTCACCGCTGGTATAGCCCAGTTCCAGTTCGTCCAGATACATCCGTTCCTCGACGGGAACGGCAGGACGGCCAGGGTGCTCTGCACCCTCATCCTCTACAAGAACGGTTACGACTTCCAGCGGCTGTTCTCCCTGTCGGAGTACTACGACGAGGAACGTCAGGACTACTACAACGCCATCCAGGGTGTACGGGAGGCGGGCCTGGACCTCACGGGCTGGATCGAGTACTTCACGGAGGGACTCCAGAGCCAGCTGATGGGCCTCAAGGTGATGGGGGAGCTGGCCATCAAGGAGGACGCGGTCATGGACCGCGCCAGGAAGTTCATGCTCAACGACCGCCAGCTGATGATACTCCAGCTCATAGTGGACGGCGGGCAGGCGTCGGTGGAGGAGACCTGCGAGAGGTTCGGCCTGGTCCGCAGGACCGTCCAGCGCGACTTCGCCAGGATGGTCGAGCTCGGTCTGGTGGAGGAAGTGGCCCAGAGCAAGACCGACCCCACCAAGCACTACAGGCTCGCATAGTCCTGCTGTGACAACCTACTGTGACATCTGCTGTGACAATACTGTGACATCTGCTGTGACAATTCAATGGCTGGCATAGCTATGACGGGTGCCGACCTCAATCGTCCTTGAACCAGGCTGGCAGCTGCCGGTACTTGTAGTGGTCGACGAGGAAGTCCCGGTACATCATCATGTAGAACTCGTTGTACTTCCTTGCGTGCATCACGCCCTCCCTCGTGATGAAGATGCGGTAGGACCGGCCCTCGGACTCCATGCGGATCATCCCCGACTCCTCCATGTGCTTGAGGACCTTGTTGGTCATGTGGTGGTTGGACTTGATCTCGTTGCCGATCTCGAACTTGGTGAGCCCTCTGCCCCGCTCCTCGAGGATGGGGTCCAGCTTCTCCTCCAGCTCGGGCTGGTACAGGTCGATGTCCAGGTCCTGGACCAGCCTGTTGAGGGCGATGCATACGTAGAGCTCCCAGCTCTTGTACCTGCGTCCCCCCGCGGGCATGGACTCTCCCCCCGAGGATCACGGGACGGTGAAGGGTAGCACGCTGTAGTGCCCCTCCACCTCCGCGACGATCTGCAGGCTCCGGGCCCGCTCCCCCAGATCGTCCATGATCGGATGCTCCATCAGGAAGTCGTACACTATCTCCTCCACGTCCAGATCGTCTATCTCCACACCTACCAATGCTACAATTCGGAGGGGCAATGCCCTGTCCCTCTTCGCGACATCCTCCGCTGCCGCCCTGAGGTCCCTGAGCTCCTCGATGCCAGGGATGCTCCCGTACTTCCTGACCAGCACCCTGTCCCCGGCGTCTCCCAGCACCAGGTCGAAGGAGCGATCGCTGCCGCTGATCCCCTTGAGGGTCCCGGGACCTCCCTCGAGGTTCTCCGCCATGCCCGTGGCCAGCAGGCAGACGGCCAACCTGTCCAGGGGGGTCTCTCCCGGTGGGACCGGGACCGGACCCTGGGCCTCGAACACCTCGAGGGCCCTGGTGCGTGCCACGTAGTACTGGACGAACCGGTTGGTCTCCATAAGGAGCAGGACCGAGCTGCTCAGGAACACCACGGCCATCAGATGAAGGACCGCCAGTTCCGTCCACAGGTCCTCCGGGACGAACGAGCCGCCCAGGACCGTGAACCCGGCCGAACCCAGCATGATCACGGCCAGCATGAAGGTGAATGCGGTGCAGTACTTGAGGAGGTTGTCCACCTGGGGGATCTCGCCCTCCGCCTCCCTTGCAAGGCCCAGGAGCGAACGGGCGGGGTTCTCGACCCTGCTCTCGTCCTCCGCCCTGCTGATGTCCTGCCGGCTCGCCTGATGATGGTCGGGCCCCCCCACCCTGCTGGCCTCAAGGATGCCGTACCTGGCCCTCATCAGGGCGAAGAACTTGCGCATCTGGTATGCGAACAGCAGGTCGGCGATGCCCAGGGCCAGCACCAGCAGGGATACCATGACCAGGACGATGCCGAAGGCGATCTCAGCAAGGCCCCATTCCACCTGACCTTCGATGAACTCGAAGATGTTCCCTATGAACCCGCCCGCCTGCCAGAAGGCGGTGAGGACCGAGAACAGCACACCCAGGACGAGGCAGAGCAGAAGCAACCAGACCCTGGACCTCTGGGCCCTGAGGGCCTCCGAGAGCTCCAGGCGGACCTCTACGGCACCCTCGATGGCGTCAGTGATCGGGAAATTCCGGAGCAATCGCAGGATGGATACCTCCAAGGTGTCTCTGGGTTACCTGTTCGAATCGACGGGGTCCTTATATATAAATTGTAGCGGAAGAAACCTTCGACCCTTTTATTCATGTCCCTTATTAGTTATCGACCGACGATAAGAGGACACGTCCCCGAGAGGGACCTGATAAATCGACAAGGACGTGATCATGATGGACGAAGAGAATGGAACGAACGGAAACGACGACGTCGAGGAGGAGAAGGCCGAGGCCACAAAGCCCGAGGCTCCCAAGGCGCCGGCTCCCCCTCCACCGCCCCAGGGCCCACCGCCCCAGGGACCACCCCATGCCCCAACCCAGGCCCCGCTCCAGGCCCCGCCCCAGGCCCAGCCCTACCAGGGCCCACCGCCCCAGGGACCCCCGGGACAGGCGCCTCCCGGCTGGTATCCTCCGCAGCCCAGCATGGCTCCTCCGAGCCAACAGGCGCCACCCCCTGGCGGCTACGCTCCCCCTCCCAGGTACTATCCGCCTCCACCGGTCTACTATCCGCCCCCGCCCCGGAAGCCGAAGAAGTCCAGCAAACCCTCGGTCGTCGGTACCCTGCTGGTGCTCGTGGGCGTCCTGGGCCTGATCACCGCCGGTTTTGGCTTCGTCGGTTTCGCCTTCTTCAGCGACGCGACCGAATGGTTCCCCGGCGAAGAGGGCACCGTGATGACCGTTTGGGGAGAGGTCGAGGCCCTCAACGGCACCCCGATCGAGGGCGCATCGGTATCCATCGCCGGAACCGATGTAGCGACAACGACGGACAATGAGGGCAATTACATACTCTACAACGTTCCCGTGGGAGACCAGACAGTTCGGGTCGCAAAAGATGGTTTCACAACCATCAACCATCGGATGACGGTCGTTGGCGAACCATTCGGCTTCGACGATCCCAACCAGAGGCTCCACGAGAGATTCATCCTGGCCACGGGAACGGGCGAGGTCACCACCGGGAACTGGTTCAACGAGGACATCTTCGAGCTCGGGAGCGTGCTCCTGGTCTGCATGGTGATCGTGACCATCGCTTCGGTCATCACCCTGTGGAGCGCGTTCTATGCCTTCAAGCGCAGGAACCTCATGATCGTGGTCATAGGCTGCGTCGCAGGCATATTCACCATCGGTTTCGGCATCGGTACGGTGCTGGCCTTCATCGCGCTGTTCATCCTCCTCCTGGCGATAGACGAGTTCAAGGAGGACAAGAAGGTCGCCGACGAGGCAACGTAGGCCAATCTCCCCCCCAGAGAGCCAAACCCCCCCCGGGTCGCGGGGCCCCCCCTCCCCGCGACCCTCCCTTTCTTCTTCTTTTTTAATAGTCCGTGTCCACTTGATCGGTTTCTCCAAAGGAGATGCACAAGCTGTACCTTCCAGTATTGAGTAATTACCACCAATTGGATGGACGGTGCGTCTGGAAGGGTCATGGAAAAGGTATTTGGGCCGACCCGCGCATGCCCAGGCCGAGGACCCATCGAACGGGGGACGGTCATGACAAGGCTCTGCGTGGTCTGCACCGGACGGGATGCCGACGCTCTCATCACCCACGCCGTGGCGGCGGCGGACGCCGGAGCGGACATGGTAGAGCTGCGCATGGACATGATGGATGACCCCGCGGAGGAGCTCCACAGCGCGGTGTCCGGTCTCCAGACCATCCTGGCGAATGTCGAGCTGGCCGCGTCCCTTCGAGCCTCCCGGGACGGTGGCTCCTTCCCCGGTACGGAGGAGGACCGGCTGGCGATCCTGGGAGAGCTGGCCGCCACCGGTGTCGGATGGTTGGACCTGGAGGGCAACCTGCCTCCATCGGTCCTTTACGATCTCACCGAGAACGCCCGCAGGGCTGGCTCCCGGGTGCTCCTCTCATGGCACGTGGATCGCGAGGAGGACTGGGACGATGTGGGGATCCGCTCGCGGGCCGCCTTCAAGGACGGAAGGGCCGACGCGATCAAGGTGGTGCTGCCCGTGGAGGACCGTCAGGGCCTGGATGCCTACCTGGCCTTCTCCTGGTCCCTGTCGAAGGAGGGTGTGTCCCACGTACTGCTGCCCTCGGGAAGGCTGTCGCGCCTCGGGCGGGTCCTGGCACCGATCACCTCCACCGAATGGGTCTACTCCGAGCTGGGCGACACCGGTTACCAGGGCCCCCTCGGATTGCCCCTCTTCGGCGAGCTGGAGGCGGCATGGCAGCGCATGGGGATGCAGACCGTACCGGATGCCCTCCCGCGACCGGCCCCGCCCCTGGAGGCGAAGGACGCCGGAGGTGAGTGGACGCTGCTGGCCCTCCTGGGCGACCCGGTCTCCCACACCAACTCCCCCGTCGTGCACCAGGCGGCCATGAGGGCCCTGGGAATGCGTGGCGCGTACGTGCCCTACAGGACCGAGCCAGGGGACGTGGCCGCGGCCCTGGCGGACCTTGGGATAGCGGGCGCCCTGGGGTGCAACGTGACCGTGCCCCTCAAGGTCGAGGCAGCCGCCTCCGTCGACGAGCTGGGGGATGGTGCCAGCAGGTCGGGTGCGGTGAACACCGTGATATTCCGGGAGGACGGGCTCACCAGGGGCGAGAACACCGATGTTGACGGCGTGGCACTGTCGGTCCAGGAGCTTCTCGGGGAGGATGGGGCGGACCGAACGGCCCTGGTGCTGGGTACGGGAGGTGCCGCCCGCGGGGCCGTCGTGGGCCTGGACAGATGGGGTGCCAGTGTGCGCGTCACGGGCAGGGACCCGGACCACCTGGCCAGCCTGATCAGCGACCTGGACGGCCTGGCCGAGCCCGTGAACCCCCTCAACCTGGAGGATCACATGGGCCAGGTCGACCTGCTGGTCCAGTGCACCTCCCAGGGAATGTCCGGTGTGCCTCCCTCGGGCCATCTCATGCCCGTCAGGGTGTTGGAGATAGTGGCGGCCAAGGCCGTGCTCGACATGGTCTACGCTCCCGGAGGCACCGACGTGGTGAGGGGAGCCAGGCTGGCGGGTCTGCCCGCCGTGGGCGGGGAGAGGGTGCTCCTTCATCAGGCAGTGGTGGGATTCCGGCACTGGACGGGTCTCGACCCCCCCATCAGCGGTATGGAACGTGCCCTCCATGCTGCGATAGGCCAGTGACCCGGTTCCATCGAGATCCTCCCTCGCTATAATGAGAATCTGGACGGAAGCTCTTAAAACCCCAAGAGCGAAGGGTACTGGAGGTTGGGAGAGGCCACTATGGGCAAGATTCCCTGCGCCATACTGGGTGCGACCGGAATGGTTGGGTCGCGCTTCGTCCATGCGCTGCATGACCACCCCTGGTTCTCGATAGAGATCCTGGCGGGCTCGGAGGGGTCCACGGGCAGCACCCTGAGGAAGGCCTCCGTGGCGGCCCGTGACCTTCCCCTGCCCAACAGCATCCTCGACGTTGTCATGGTGCCTCCGGACCCTGACGCCATCGTCGAAACGGGCATCAGGGTGGCCTTCTCATCCATGCCAGCTGATGTGGCAGGCCCGTTGGAGACGCGCCTCGCCCAGGCGGGAGTGGCGGTATTCTCCAACGCGAGGAGCCACCGCTACGACCCCCACGTGCCCATCCTGGTCCCCGAGATCAACCCTACCCACATGGGCCTCCTTGGCGAGGCCGAGTCCGTGTTCGGAGGGGGCTTCATAATCTGCAATTCGAACTGTACCACCTCGGGAGTCGTCATGGCCCTCGCCCCCCTTGCCAAGTGGGGCATCGAGGAGGTCAACATCGCCTCCTACCAGGCGCTGTCGGGCGCCGGTCTTCAGGGCCCTGCGGCCATCGATATGATGGGCAACGTGCTGCCCCACATCTCGGGCGAGGAGGGAAAGGTTCGCCTCGAGACCCTCAAGATACTGGGCACGTTCAAGGACAGGGACGTGCACCCCGCAACCTTCGACGTGCATGCCACCTGCGTTCGCGTCCCCACGGCCCACGGTCATCTGCTGGTGCTCCAGGCCCGCATCCGGGACGAGCTGGACGAGCAGGACCTGCGCAGGGCGCTGCACAACTTCACCGGTGTGCCCCAGCAACTGGGGCTGCCAACGGCTCCCGACAGGCCCATCGTAGCCCGGCTCGAGGATGACAGGCCCCAGCCGCGTCTCGACCTCAATGCCGGCGGACCCGGTCGGGCCGAGGGGATGTCGGTCACCGTGGGCAGGCTTCGCGTCGAGGGCGACCGTGTTCGGATGGTCGCCCTGGTGCACAATCTCATGAGGGGCGCTGCCGGAGGCTCTGTGCTCAACGCCGAGCTGGCCCATGCCTACAAGTATATATGAGCCCTCACAGCAAGGGTGATGCCAGGCGGAATATCGATTCCTTGATCTTGACTCCTTTGGACCTTTGGTCGTACAGCTCCTGGGTTAGCTCGGTGCATCTTTCCAGGTCCTTCTCGTATGCTGCCTTCATCTCTTCGCCGAATTCCCTGTCGTAGACGATCCCATTGGTCTCGAAGTTCAACCTGAAGCTGCGATTGTCCCAGTTCGCACTCCCGACGGAGCTGACGAGCCCATCCACCACGATGGTCTTGGCGTGGATGAAACCGTCATCGTACATGAAGGCCCGCACGCCCGAGCCAAGGAGCCCGCCCACGAACGAAAGGGTAGCCCAGTAGATCCCCATGTGGTCCGGTTTGCACGGGAACATGAGCCTGACATCTATCCCAGAGAGGGCGGCTATCCTCAAAGCATCCAAGATAGAATCGTCGGGGACGAAGTATGGGGTCTGGATCCAGACGGATTCCTCGGCCGCGTGGATCATCTTCAGGTACGAGTACTTGATCTTCTCCTCGACGGAATCGGGGCCGCTGGAAACGATCTGCATCTTCTTCCCATCGCTTTCCTCCATTTTCGGAAAGTACTCTTCGGTGAAATCGAAGGTCTCCTTGGCCTCGTATCCCCAGTCAAGTAAGAATCTCAACTGCACCATGTGGACAGCGTCTCCCTCGATGCGTATCGCGGAGTCTCGCCAGTCACCCAGGGGTCCCTTGCCCACGTACTCGTCCCCGAAGTTGAACCCGCCCACGTATCCGGTCCTTCCGTCGATGATGACGATCTTGCGATGGTTCCTGAAGTTCAATCTGAAGTACGTCTGGCCTGTACTTTCATAGAAACCGACGACCTGACCCCCCGCGTCGGTTATCTCCTTGAAGAAGTTCTTGGGCAGGGAACTGCAACCAGCCCCGTCCTTGAGGACGCGCACCTCCACACCCTCCTTCGCCTTCGCTGCAAGGGCGGAGACGAACCTCTTGCCCAGCTCGTCGTCCCTGAATATGTAGTACTCCAGGTTGATGTGGTGCATGGCTCCCTCGATGTCCTCCATCAGTGTTTCGAACTTCTCCTCTCCTTCGGAGAACAGCCGTACCTGGTTGTTCTTCGTGCCAAGGGCCCCTCCGTTGACGATCAGCATCCTCACCATATCGAGGAACCTGGTCATCTCCGGGTCGGCCGGGTCGATCTCCTTTTCGTGTATCAGCTTGAGCTGATCGTTGACCTCCTTATGGAGTTCTTCGTCCTGCTCGGCCTTCAGCAGGAACATCTTCTCTCGATGGAGTGTGCGCCCGAATAAGAGGTACACGAAGAATCCAATGACCGGGGCCAACATGAGGAATGTCACCCATGCCAGCGTGATGTAGGGATGCTTCCGCTCGTAGTAGATGATGATGATGGCGAAGACAATGTTGATCAGCATAAAGGCGATCCAGAAGTAAATTTCGAACCAGGGCCAAATGAACGCCATCGGGATATCCTCACAGTAGATCCGAGAACAGTAGGGCAAAGGTCTCCTTCATCTTAATGATGTTGGAGCGCGACCTGTAATCATCCAACGTCAGCTCAGAACAGCGGTTCTCGAGATCGTCCTCGTACCTCTTCTTCAGGTCGGCCCCTACCTCGGGATCGTAGACGAAGGCGTTGGTCTCGAAGTTTAGCTTGAAACTCCTTATGTCCCAGTTGGCGGAGCCAACGGAGCCGACGAGCCCGTCCACCACGATGGTCTTGGCGTGGATGAATCCGTCGTCGTACTTGAATGCCCTAACACCGTTCTCCAGGAGCCAACCGACGTGGGCGTACCCGGCCCAGTAGATGAACATGTGGTCGGGCTTGCACGGGATCATCATCCTCACATCCACACCTGACATTGCGGCGATCCTCAGGGCGTCGGCCACGGCCGCGTCGGGCACGAAGTAAGGGGTCTGGATGTAGACAGATTCCTTCGCCGTATTGATCATCTTGACGTACGCGTGCTTGATCGACTCGTCGACGGAATCCGGGCCGGAGGAGACGATCTGGACCGCCGCCTTCTCGGCCTCATCCTGCTCCGGGAAGTACTTGGGTTCGAAGTCGCGGAGCTTGCCGGTCTCAAAGCTCCAGTCGAGCATGAACCTGATCTGGGCAAGGAGGGCTGCGTGTCCCTCGATCCTCACGGCTGCGTCTCGCCAGTTGCCGAGGGGGCCTTGGCCCAGGTACTCGACGCCGATGTTGTAACCACCGATGTAGGCGATCCTCCCGTCGAAGATGGCGATCTTGCGATGGTTCCGGTGGTTTATCCTGATGTAGACGCCCATCCAGCGCTCGAAGAAGCCTACCACCTCTCCACCCGCGTCGGTAAGATCCTTGAAGAAATTTTTGGGTAGCGCCTTGCACCCAACCCCGTCCTTGAGCACCCGGACCTCGACACCCTCCCGGGCCTTGGCGGCCAGGGCTGAGACGAACTTCTTTCCCAGCTCGTCGTTGCGGAAGATGTAGTACTCGATATGGATATGTTCCTTGGCCTTCTCGATGTCCTCGAACATGTCGTCGAACTTCTCGTTCCCGTCGGAGTACACCTTGACCTCGTTGTTCTCTGTTATCAAAGCGCCATCATTGATCAGCAGCATCCGCGCCATCTCATGAAATCGTTTCAGCTCTGGATTCCTCACATCCTCTTCTGTGAGCTCCTCGAGGATCTTGATCTGCTCCTCCGCCTTCAGCTGGATCTTTGCATCGTCCTCGGCCTTGAGATGGAACCTCTTGTCGGTGAAGTAGGTCTGGCCTAAGAGGAGGAAGATGATGAATCCGATGTATGGTAATATTGCCGCAATGGCAACCCAGAAGAGGGTCGTGGTCGGATATCTACGATTCATGTAGATGATGATGAACATCAGCCCGATGTTGATGAGGAAGAGCAGAAGGATAATCCACCCTGTAAGGTATTCCTCGAGCATTTCCCTCCCGAGGGCACATCCGCTCATACAATAGATATCTTTTTCGCTGGGATGAGGAAGACGCCCTGTCAATCGTCCATGAAGATATCGAGCATGATGGGCAGGTGGTCGGACAGGCCGATATCGAGGACGGTTGCGGTATTGACCAGGATGTCGGGGGTGACCAGGAAGTGGTCGAGACTCTTCTTGGGCTTCCACGAGGGGAAGGTATCCCCCAGGGGGACCAGGCGCAGATCCGTCTGGGCCACCAGGCTCTTGAGCTCGGGGCTGTCGGGCTCCGCATTGAGGTCGACCATGTGGACCACCGGGGTTTCGATGGACCTGACGATGCGGGCCAGGTGCTGGGTCTGTAGCAGCCTTGCCCCCTTTCCCAGTGCAAGGTGGCAGAGTATGAAGGTGATGCCCGCCACGGTCGCCTCGATCACGTTCCGCTTGAACCCCACCGTGAACAAGTGGACCTGACTTGTGTCCATGGTGCGTTTGCTGGCGAGTGCCTGCATGTTGTACTTGAAGAATGGTATTACGTCAAATGGCGGGGGGTACTTGCAATGCTCGACCAGGTTGGGCATGTCCAGCTCATTTGCTATGTGCTCTGCCTGGTCGACCCCGGAGTTCCGCCAGGAGCCGCCGTCAACCTCGATGAGCCCCAGCACGTCGGGTTGGTGGGGCGTGAGGGCCCCGGAGATCCTCTCCATCATCTCCCTCCTTCGCTTGGGGGAAGCGGGGCTGAGGTAACCGATGGAGCCACTACCGCTGCCGTCGCAGTACTGGATATTGTACGTGATCACCCTCAGCCTACTCAACGGGCCCGCCCCCGGTCATCGAATGGTCCATCTCCCTACGGCATCGGAGTGGACGTTCAAAAGGATATGTCAGGCCGGGTCGCTCTCGCAGAAGGTGGCGTGGACCAGCTGGACGGCCTCGGAGGACACGTTCTCCTTGATGACGAAGAAGATCGCCGCACTGGAGGGACCCGCGGCCAGCGTCGCGACCGATTCGCCGAGGTCGGCGATGGTGGCCATCATGCGCGGCACGACGGTCGGGTCGTCCAACGCCCCGGAGCCGACCGCACCGACCAGGGCCAGGTCGCTCATCACCTCGATGCCCTCGAGCTCGGGTAGGTTGGCCTCCTTGACGGCTCGCTGGGCCCGCTCAACGTCCCTGGAGCGGAGCACGACGCCCAGACAGGCCTGAGAGGTGGACATGCCCAGAATGTGGATGCCCTCGTCCGCCAATGCCGATATCATGCTGGACAGCAGGTTGGGTCGGATGCCGATGGATGCCGAGTATATCTTCAGTATGGAGATGCCACCGGTGCAGGTGACGGACTTGATGGACCGCTCCTCCGACTTGGCCGCGGGAGAGATCATGCTACCGGGTCTGTCGGGGTTGTGGATGTCACGGATCTGGATGGGGATGCCAGCTGGACGGAGGGGTTCCACCGTCCGTGGATGCAGAACGCGGAGCCCGAAGTACGAGAGTTCCGCGGCCTCCTCGTAGGTGACGAGGGGCAGGAGGCGGGCCCGGGCCACCTTGTCCGGGTCGGCGCTCATGAACCCTGGCACGTCCTTCCATAGGGTCAGGACGGGGGAGCCCAGGGCGCGGGCGGCGACCGCCGCCGAGTAGTCGCTGCCGTTTCGGCCGAAGGTCGTGGAGTGTCCATTCGGGTCGGCGCCGAAGAACCCGGTGAGCACCGGCACCTCCTTCTTGTCCAAGACGGCCCTGACGGTCTGACCCAGCTTCATGGCCGTGGTGACAAGGTCGGCGGTGGCGGAGCCGAAAACGCCGTCGGTGATCACACCGGCCTCGTCGGCCTCCAGGGGGACGCCTGGCGTTCCCCTGTCCTCCAGGACACCGGCGAACAGGTGGGCGGACATCCGCTCTCCATGGGTCAGAGCCTGGTCACGGGTGCGAGGTGTCAGCTCCTCGGTGTAGATGACCCCCCAGAGGAGGCGCTCAAGTTGCGTCGCGAGGATCTCCATCCTGTCCATGACGCCCCCCCTGATGTGACGGTCCATGATCGTTGACTCGGCCATCAGCCTGTGGCGCGCCCTGACCTCTTCCATGAAGTTATCGATGCCGTCGCCCCCCGCGAGGAGGCGGTCGAGCATCGTGCGGACCAGGTTGGTCTGTCCCTTGAGGGCGGACACGACGATGACCACGCCAGACGGCGCTTGGCAAGCCTCGGCAACGATGCGGGAGCACCGCACGGTGAGCTCCGGGGTCGCGAGGCAGGAGCCTCCGAACTTCTGGACGGGGGGTCCGGTGTTGATCCTAGACGTGGTCTGCACCCCCCAGGATATCCTTCCGATGGAAGGCGTACTCCTCCTCGGACAGCACCATGCCAGGAGAGGTGCTCACCCTCGTCCTGACAATGGTGCCTGGGAAAGAGGCGAGGGCTGCGAGCACGACCTCCTCGGCCTCCACGGTGTAGATCACCGCGATGGCTGGACCGGTGCCGGTCATGCCCGCTGCCCAAGCCCCTGCCGCGAGCGCCGCTTGCGCGTGGGTGTTGTCCACCCCCACGATAGGCGCATATGCGCGGCCGTTGAGAGTTATGGCCCCCGCCACGTCCCCGTCCATGGCCAGTTGGAAGGCCTCCTGGACCTGGTCGTGGATGGGCTGGAAGTCCTCCGTGTGGAGGGAATCCTTCTGGATCTTTCGATCGGTGAATAGGAAGAGGACCCGCAGGTCCCCGGGGACCTCGGGCCACGAGATGATGGAGCGCTCCTCGTTGTCCGTGAGGACCGCGCCTCCGAACATGGTCGCGACCGCGTCGTCGAAGGCACCCGTCAGGGTGACGCCGGCGTCCATGGCGCAGTCGACCCCCATGTTGACGGTGTCCATGGGTTCGCTGGAGCGGCCCAGGGCCTTCATGCCCGCCATGAGGATGGCGTTGGACGCGGCGGAGCTGCTCTTGAGGCCCCTGGAGGCCGGGATCTCGCTGACGGTCTCGACCCGGACCCCCCTGTCGCTCGACACGCCCGCGTCGGTCAGCAGGCGATGGGCGCAGGCCCGGACCAACCGGTCGTCCATGTGGGAGTTGGAGCCCGGGCCCAGGAACGTGGTCTCCACGGCCCCGGGCTCGTCGGTGAGCTGGAACCTGGCCAGGAACCGGAGCTCGACACCGCACGCGCCACCGTGGCCGCTGGCGATGCCATTGATTATCGTGAAGGCGCCCCGGGCCATGGCGTATCCCGTGGATGTGGAGGTGGATGGGTCGGGGGATACGTCGGAAGATACCATGGGGATCATGCCTCACACGAAGCTGAGCATCGAGAGGATCAGGAGCAATGCGAAGGTGAGGATGAACCCCAGATGCAGCTTCCTCGCCGATGCCTTGGAGTAGTGGTCGGTAAGCTCGCGCACGAGTCTGAAACAGATGATCGTCCACAGCACGGCGATGATGCCCATGACCAGGGCCGCCGGGCCCCAGTTGCCGTACAGGACGATGATCGAGAATATCCATATCGAGAGTCCCACGCAGGACAGGTAGAACGCGTACCGCGCGGTCCTTGTTGGCCCCAGGAGGACCGAGGTGGTGTACTTGCCCCCGGCCTTGTCGTTGTCCAGGTCCCGCAGGTCCTTGGCAAGGGTCTCGCCCAGGGCGGCGAAGACCTGCACGCCTATTATCATCGCCAGGGCCGCCTGCAGGAAACCGTGCATCGGATGGTCGTAGCGGATGATGTAGAAGTAGACTGCCATGAAGTACAGGATGCCGAAGGTGAACCAGAACATCTGCTGGACGTAGGGCCTTGCATCCATGCGCAGGGGCGGGAAGGAGTACTGGTACGAGAGGACCACGAGGGCCAGCGCGCAGGCCAGGATGTACGGTGAGAGCCATGCGGCCAGCAGCGCGCCCAACGCGAAGAGCACTATGCCCTGGGTCCAGGCCGCCCTCTTGGAGACGGAGCCAAGGACGAGAGGCCGTTCGGAGCGATTGCCCTCCGTGGACGCCTTGTCCGAATCCAGGTCGCCGATGTCGTTCAAGGTGCACGCACCGGCGTCGATGAGGACCGCGGTGAGAATGAACCAGAGGTAGTGGGAGGGAGGCATGTGACCGGTGATGCCCACGAAGATGCACAGGGAGAGGCAGAGGTCAAGCCAGATGAGCTGGGCCGGTCTGGCCAATCTGATATGGCCCATGACCTTGCCCGCGAAGGTGGACCGCCTGGGGTCGACCAGGTGCCAATCGAAGCGTGATGACTCGTCTGCGGTGGTCCCCGCCTGGGTCATCTCAATGCTCTCGGTCACCATAGCCTTTCACCTCCTGATCCTCACATCCCCTCGACCACCTCGTCCGTGCCAGCCACCTCGTCCACCACGCGGGAGAGGGGCTTGCCCGGTCGGATCTGCCTGTAATCGTAAAGGGTGCCCGGGGTGATCATCTCGACCCGGACCTTCCTGCCCGTGAAGGCCGACAGTTGGCTCTCGATACTGGAGGCCATCTGGTCGTACTGGTCCGTCTCCCGGTGCTCTGCCCTCACCAGCACCTCGTCCTGTCGGACGCGTATCTGGTACCATACGCCGTCCAGGCTGGCTGCCTTGTACAGCGCCTCCTCGAGCTCGATGGGGAAGAAGCTGCGCCCGTTGGTGGAGATAACGGTGTGGGCCCTGCCCAGGATCTCCATGGTGGGCAGTGGAAGGCCGCACTCGCAGGGTTCCTCGTCCCACAGCACGGTGTCTCCCGTCACGTAGCGGAGAAGGGGCTGCGCCCGCTTGAAGGTTGGGGTGACGATGGTGTTGGCCCTCTCCCCTGGCTGGGCGGGAGAGCCGTCTGGATGTATGAGCTCGGTGTACATCATGAACTGGGGAACGTGCATCTTGTTGAGCTCGCAGGGAATGCCGGGGAAGCCTATCTCGTTCTGGCCCAGCAGCGACAGGACCTTGGCGTCGTAGACCCGGCCCAGCGCCTCGGCCCTCGCCGGCGAGCAGGGCTCGGCTCCCGACACGATCAGGCGAATGCCCAGCTTCCTGGTGTCGATGCCCTGGTCCCGGAGGATGTTGGCGTAGGCGAAGGCATCCGTCGCCGCCGCCCCCAGGATGGTCGGCCGCAGCCTCTTGATGGTGGCGGCCGCCATCTCCGGGGGATACATGTTGTTGCGGGTACCGATGGGGATGACAGTGCATCCCGCCATTAGGTTCAGCAGGTCCGCGGATCGGCCCGCAAGGGTTCGAGTGTATGGGTAGCACAGTGCCACCCGGTCAGAGGGATGGAGATTGTTCCGGAACACGGGGAGGGCGAGGGCCAGCTCGATGCCGTCCTGCATCTCCCTGAGGGTCGCCCAGACGGGCACGGGGTTGCCGGTGGACCCGGAGGTCTGACCGTAGAGGATGGTCTCCGAGCCTGGCTTGACGGCCAGGAGGTCGTAGGGGTCCTGCTCGAGCAGTTCCTCCCGGGTCGTGACAGGCACCCGGGTGGTGAAGTCCTCGATCCTCCTGATGGAACCGGGGGTGACCCCCGCCTCCTTGAGACGCTTGCCGTAGAAGACGCTGTTCTGGGCGCGGGCCACGGAGGTGCGCAGCTGTTTGAGCTGACGGCGTGGCGAGTCTATCCTGGACAGCACGCCGGGGAATGTCCGCAGGATCCAGGACTGAACGCTCACTGGTCCACCTCGACCTTCGTGTAAGTCAATCTCTCCTCGTACGGAATGACCGAGTCGTGGGGCAGGAAGCCGGAGATCATCAGGTGGTCGGCGCTCACCAGGGCCGCCAACGCCTCGGCGAGGACCTGTACCCTGGGAGTGAAGTTGGCGTCGAAGCGGCCCTCGGTCACCATCTCGACCTCGCCCCCATTGAGGTCAACCGTTCTCTGGGCGACCAGTATGGAGGGTGTGGCCTTGACGGCGAACCGGCATATGAAGGGCGCCCCGGTGGTGATGCCTCCCAGCACACCTCCAGCGTTGTTGGTACGTCCACGGACGCTCCCGTCGGAACCCCAGGTCAGGTCGTCGTTGTACTCGGAGGCGCGCAGGTCCGCTGCCGCGATACCGGCGCCCACCTCGTAGGACTTGATGCCCGGGATGTTCAGGATGGCGTGGCCGATGTCGGCCTGGAAACGCCAGAACCACGGGGCCCCGATGCCTCCGGGGAGCCCCGATATGCTGAGCTCCACCAGTCCGCCGGTGGCGTCGCCGGTGCTCTCGGACTCCTTCGCGAGACGCTGTATCAGGGTCCGTAGGCTGTT
>JAUVEQ010000043.1 GCA_030594725.1 Methanobacteriota archaeon | reverse complement strand
CTTCCGGCACGGGGCCCGTGACGGACCCGAGGCCATAAGGAAGGCCTCCTACAACTTCGAGACCTGGCTGCTCGAGCTGGGCCTGGACCTGGATGACGTGCCCATTCACGATGCGGGGAACGTTCCGGAGGTCTTCGACCCATCGGAGATGGTCGATCTGGTGGACCGGGTCGTGGCGGACCTTGCCGGGGACGACCGGGTGCCCGTTGTCCTGGGGGGCGAGCACAGCGCCACCGAGGGCGCCGTGAGGGCGATGGCCCGTCGTCACCAGGACCTCTCACTGTTCGTTCTGGACGCCCATCTTGATTTCCGTGACGAGTACCTGGGCGAACCCAGGTCACACTCGTGCGTCACACGTCGATGTTCCCAGACCCTGGGCGTGGACCGCACAGCGGTCATGGGTATCCGTTCGGTCTCCCCGGAGGAGATGGGGGTGGCCCAGGACGAGGGTCTGGCCTTCGCACCTGCCGATCGGGTCCGGGAGGAGGGACTGGAACCGGTGATGGACGACCTGATGGCATCGAACGGGGACGGGCCAGTGTACCTCAGCGTGGACCTGGACGTGCTGGACCCCTCCCATGCGCCCGCCGTCCAGAACCCGGAGCCCTGGGGACTGTCCCCACTGGACGTGCGCAAGGTGATAGACAGGCTGGCGCCCCGATTGGTGGCGTTCGACATGATGGAATGCGCACCCCTGTACGATGGCGGCCAGACCGCACTGGTGGCGGCCAGGCTGGTGCGTCATGGCATGGGCGCGATATGGCAGTCCCGGCGTTCCCGGCGGTTCTCGGGGTCGGACTAGGCCAGCATCATCATCGCCACAACGGCGACCGAGGTTATCCCGATGCCCACCAGGACGAGGCCCAATCGGCCCTCCGACAGCCGGTCATCGGGCCGGTCCTCCCCGCGCTTCCTCATCGATCTTGCCAACCCCTCGTTGGTGACCCTCGACAGCAGGTTGTAAAGGTCCCGGGACACGAGGACCCGTTTCCTGGCCAGGATGAAGGGGATCACCCAGATCACCAGGAGAACGATGGCCAGTGTGCCCAGCCATTCTGGACCGAAGGGCCCCACCCCGATGATGGCATCGTTCAGCTCCAGGTTGACCAGAAGTGCGATGGGAAGCGTGAAGAAGGCGTCGACCGCGATGACCAGGGCGAACACGAGGGGCATCCGAAGACCGCCCTCGCCCCTCCAGACCTGGAGGGCCAGGAAGGCGACCAGCAGGGACAGGAGCGCAACGATCACCAGGTTGATCTCGAAGATGGTCACCAGCACGGGCCGCCCATCGTCGTCTCCACCACCGTTCTCGCCGTTGTTGGGACCTCCACCGTTGCCACCGTCATCCGTCGTGTAGTAGTACTCCACCTGGAGGGACCACCCGTTGCCCGTGTCCTCCTCGATCACTATGGGACCCAGGGTCGTGTCCCCCGCGTCGGTGCAGGTGACGGACACGTCCCAGCGGGGCGAGGCCTCCCTCGTGAAGGGGATGTTTATGTTGAGGCGACCATCCACGTCCGTGGTTCCCGGCAGGTTCACGATCATGGAGGCATCGTCCCTGTTGGAGACCCTGACCAGGAAGGAATCGGGGGCGGAGTTGATGACGTCCTCGTTGAACGTGAAGTTGAACCAGGCGCTCACGATCTCGTCGCCCTGCAGCTCGACGAAGCGGTTGGCGGTGGTGGCCTCGGAGGTGTAGCCATCCTCCACCAGGTAGGTGCCGTAGGAGCTCTCGGCTGCGGCAACGGGCGTAGCAGCCATGAGCATGGCCACTGCCAATGCCAGCAAGGCCAAGCCGGTGGTCCCGATGCTACCCATGAACGTCTGAACACACCAGGTCCAGATATGGTTTTCTGTTAGGTCGGGGCAAAGGTGGCGTTGGATGGATGGGCTCACCTGGCCGCGACCAGGACGTAGAGGATGCCCGCTCCAAGGGCCAGACCGGCTCCCGCTCCGGCCAGGACGACCAGCATCGGCCAGAGGATGTCCCGCCACAAGGTGTCCCAGGCCATTCCTTGGAGGATGAGGACCAGGGCCGCGAGGGCGCCTATTCCCAGTACGGCGAGGGCAGAGGCACGGAAATCGCGGCCTCGAACGCTGTTCCTCGAGGCGATCGCCGCCAGGATCAACGCTGCCACTCCCAGGAACAGCAGGAACACGCTGACGAAGACGGTGGCCGTGGAGGTCAACCGACCAACCTCCCTGGTGCACGCCGTTTCCGCTTCTCGGTGCCTTCGACCGCCTCGTCCAGATGGAGGGCCTGGTGGACCACCTCGATTATGTCCACGACCCTCAGTCCGGCAGTCTTGGCCGCTGAGGCGTCCCCGATGTTGGTCTCGCACCAGGGGCAAGCCGTCACCAGGGTGTCGGCCCCGGTGTCCTGGGCCATCTCGACCACACGACCTCCGATGCTCGTGGCCTGGTCGGGGAATGCGGTCTTGAGCCCGCCCCCGGAGCCGCAGCACAGGCTCTCCTCGTGGCTCCTCGCGAGCTCGACCACCTCCTCGACGCAAGCCTCCAGCACCCTCCTGGGAGGCTCGAAGACACCGTCGATGCGCCCGAGATGGCAGGGGTCGTAGTAGACATAGCGACCTGGCAGCCTGTCACTGAACCTGAGGCGCCCCTCCCGGAGCTCGCGGTCGAGGAGCTCGGTCAGATGGATCACCTCGACATCCAGGTCGAACCCCGCCTTCGGATAGTATTCCCGGAAGGCCGAGGAGCATCCGGGGCATGCGGTGACCACGAGTTTGGCCCCGGACCCCTCGATCCTTCTCCGCACATCCGACGCCAGGTCGGCGAAGGGGCCCTCCAGGCCCAGCCTCACGGCGGTGGACCCGCAGCACGGCTCGTCGTTGCCCAGGTATGCGACGTCCATTCCCAGGGCGCCGAGGACGGCCACGGTCCTCCGGGCCACATCCGGATGCACGAAGCTGTCGGAGCAGCCAGCGAAGTACAGGACCTCCCCCTTGGTGGGCAAATCAAGGCCCTCGGCCCACCTGGCCCGGTCGCGGCTGGGTGAGAGGTAGGGGTTGCCATAGTTCTTGAGGGAACGGACCATGACATCATGGTCCTCCATGGGTCCGCAACCGGAACGGGCCAGCCACCGGCGAAGTTCCTCGTGGTGGGTGAGGAAGTCGATCCCCACGTGGCAGACCACGGAGCACCGGCCGCAGGAGGTGCACTCGTACACCGCCCGGACGAAGGCGTCGGGCACCTCCACGCCACGATTGGGACGCCACTGGTCCACCAGGGACTTGAACATCCGGATCTTGCCCCGGGGCGTGGTCGATTCCCAGCCCACCTCCCGGGCGGTGGGGCACTCGGCGCTGCAGTAGTTGCAGTACATGCATGCCCACAGCTCCTCGGCGAAGAGGGGCGGCCTCTCCTTGGCGAGCTGGTTCCGGGAGCGGCCTGCTTCGGCCTCTCCCTGTCCTTTCTTGGCGGGGGCCTTCCCCTTTCCCTTGGTGGTACCTGCCAACAGCTGCACTGGTCTCAACCTTCCTTGGTTCCCTCGCTGTCATCCCCGGTCTCGGTGTCGATGCCCGCCTCGGCGGCCTCCATGGCCGCCCGCTCCTCCTCCAGGTCCTCGGCCCGTTCCTCCTCCACCATCTCGGCGGCCTCGGAGGCGCCCTTGGACCCGTTGGACCGGGCGTCCCTCTTCCTCCTGCCGCTGTCGGCCAGCAGGGTGTGGACCATGGATATGCTCTTGGTCCCAAGGTTCATGACGGCGGCGGGGAGCTTGATGTCGAACTTGGAGACCGCGTGGACCAGCTTGCCGGGGTTCATGATGTCCTTGGGGTCGAGGGCCTTCTTGATGGCCACCATGGCCCCCATCGACTCGCCATGGAGCTCGGGCATCTGGTACGCCATCCAGAGCCCCACGCCCGCCGGCCGGCCCCCCAGGTCCATGGCCAGCTGGGCGAACTCGTCCACCAGGCCGAAGGCGAAGAAGGTGGACCACTTCCTGCGGTCCACAAGGGCGTAGGGCATCAGCGATGCCGTCGAGCGGGAGGCCGCGGTGCCCACGATCCCGCCGAGCACGTTGTGGCTGTTGATTATCCTGGCCATCCCCGCCATCACCTCGCTGATACGGGAGAGCGGCACGAAGACCTCGTTCATCAGGAGGGTCGGCCCATCCCTTGCGACCCGCAGGTCGAACATGTGCTCGTCCCACGTGGTGTTGGCGAACCTTTCGCCGGCCACCTCGCCCCCGGCGCGGCGGACCAGCTCGGCGGTCGCCTCCCACTCCCACCCGACCATGGCGGAGTAGCCCTCGAACACCAGGCTGACGAGGCCGCCCTTGTAGGGCACGTCCTCGCCCAGACGCTCGAGGTTGGACAGGTGGCTGCTGTCGTAGAAGGAGACGTGGTACGGCGTGATGCGCGATCGGGCCAGGAGCTGGATGAAATCCCCCAGCTCCTTGGACGTTGGGAAGCCTGCCGCAAGGGGCCGAAACTCCTCCGGTGCCGGCTGGAGCTCGAGGGTCGCCTCGGTCACGATCCCCAGGGTGCCCTCCGAACCTATGATGAGGGACTTGATGTCGTAGCCCGAGCTGTTGGGGATGACCCGGTCGAACCCCAGACGCACGTGCTCACCATTTGGGAGGACCACCCGGAGGGCCCGCACCTGACGCTCGATGCCCCCGTACCTGAAGGCGCCGACTCCCACGCCGCCCGTGTTGATCCATCCGCCCACCGTCGAGCCGGGGGCGGAGGTGGGGTAGGCGGGGAGCATGTAACCGCGCCTCTCGGCCATGTCCTGGACGTCGCGCCAGATGGCGCCGGCGCCGGCGGTGACGGTCATGGTGTCCCGATCGACGTGGATGTCCGACAGGCCCTGGAGGTCGAAGACGATGCCACCGTTGTTCGGCACCGCGCCGCCGAAGCCCCAGGTGGCAGCCCCCCGCGGGACGATGGGCACCCCCGCCTTGATGGCGAAGCGGACCACCTTGCGGACCTGGTCGGCGTTCTTGGGCCTCACCACCGCGTCGGGGCGGGGATTGAAGGCCCACTTGGCCGAGGCGGGCAACGGCGCGGCGTCCCGGTCGTAGAGCTGGAGCTCGGCAGGGTCCAGGCAGACCAGGCCAGGGTCCATGCGTCGCTCCAGGAGCCTTGCCCAGTCCGGGGGGGCGTCGCCGCCCTTCCTTCCGCCTCTTCCCTTAGTTCCTTTTCCAGCCATTGCGAACCCCTCCTATGCGACCAACGGTAGTGACAGTATCCATACATAAACGATAGTGAAGGCCACCAGGGCCAGGATTATGGCCGCCAGCAGGAGCTGTGCCTCCCTCCTCCTGGGCTGCAGGCGGAGGGAGAGACGGTATCCCGCGTAGGCGGAGAAGACGAAACCTAGGAAAATGATCGCCATCCTGATCCACCAGATCGTGCTGTCCGGTAGCAGGTACTGGGGCTCGACGGGACCCGACCCCAGGGGCCATCCAGGTTCGTTCGACATGTTGGCGATGACGTCGAATAAGGCCGTTCCCCAGATGTTGAGGAACAGGACGTTCCTTGCCATGAACAAGGCCAGGGACAACGGTATCATGGCGTAACCCGTCCACCTGAAGACCGTGGCGGTGTCCAGGACCCTGTCCTCGGTGCTCGCTGCCCGGCTTCCCAGGGCCGATATGCCGTAGTACGCGAAGTTGGCCAGGATGATGGATGCCACGTAGACAAGGGTGAGGGTGAGCCAGGCGGGGATGCCCTGGTCGACCTCCATCGCGGTGACCCAGTCATCGAAGGGCTGGGTGGTGGCGATGGTGTGGGAGGCCATGACCCCGATCATCCCCACCGCAAGGATCACCTCGTCGAACACCCGTGTCTTGGTGCGCCATAGGTCCTGGCCAAGGGGCCGTGCCGACATCCCCACGTTGTCGTGGGGGCAGGACCTCACGCACTCGAGGCACATGGTGCAGTAGTTGTTCCGGTCCATCTCGCCGGGGTACTCGAACCACGGACATGCATAGGACTCGTCGGTGCCCTTGATGCACTCCTTGGTGGTGCAGCTCTCGCACCTGCCCCGGGACTTGGCGCGCACCTCCACACCGGAGGACATGGAGTAGATGGCGCACATCCCGCCGATGGGGCAGACGTACCTGCAGAAGGTGCGCCGCTCGTAGATGACGGCCATGACGATGGACATGACCATTATCATCAGGAGGAAGTAACCCGTCAGGTTGGGCAGGGTGTCGATGCCGAAGACGAGGTCCACCCCAGTGAGGGTGATGAAGAAGATGTGGGCCGGCCAGAGGTTCCGCAGGGCCTTGGGCCACTTCCTTCCAAAGGTGCCGACACGCCTGTGGACCCACTCGCCCACGGCACCCAGGGGGCATATGAAGCACCAGATGCGTCCGACCAGCACGAAGGAGAATATGATGATGCTCCACCAGTAGATCCAGATGAGCATGGTGGCCAGGTTCTGGGAGGGTTCCTGTGTTCCCCAGATGCCAATGATGATGACCAGTACGAAGATGATGACCATGGGTATCTCGATGAGGGGTTGTAGCCATCTCCACTTCAGGAAGGCGCCCACGACTGGCAGCCTGAGGATGTCCTGCCGATTGTCCTGGATGTAGGCCTCCTGGGAGGTCTCCGCCGCCCTCTCGTCGCGGGTATCGATCTCCGGGACGCCCTCGAAGGGGATACCATCGGCTATCGACGTATCGATCGTCAAAGGCGCATCGCCCGGTCCAACCGACTTGTGACCCGCGGCCAAGCCAGACCTCCTAGAGCGTTTCCTCCGGGGAGGGGCGTCCGAGGGGCACTGGCCGTAGCTCGTCGACCACATCGTCTCGACCCATCATGCGGAACAGGAGGAATCCGGATACGACGCCCAATACCACGAAGAAGATGGTTGTGACGGGGAAGCGGTCCATGAAGCTGGGTGGTGGCGGGATGGTATCGACGAGGAAGCTGCCCGCCTCCACGTTGTTGACCATGATCCTTATGTCGTACGTCCCGTCCTTGTCGAACACGAGCTCGTCCAGGGAGTAGATCCCATCGCCCCGCCCCTCCAGCAACCAGAGCCGCGAAGTCTCTGGTGACTCGTCGGTCTTGCGGACCTGCAATCCCACGCGCAGCCCCTCCAGGGGCTCGTTCAGCAGGTCCGTGACGCTCACTCTTCCGGTGGTGGGAATGGTGGCGATGGGGAAGGCGGTACCGAGGGTGTAGACCAGGCCCAGGCTCTTCTCGAAGGGTATGTCTATGGACTGGATGACGACGTCAGGACTGCGGAAGATCGTTATGTTCACGAGATTCTCGGGCAAAAGAAGGTGGGTGTAGTTGGAGTCGATGGCCCACACCACGTTCACCACGTCGTCGTACACCACGAGGCTCGGGAAGCGGTCGGAGAAATCGTCCATCGAGTCCGACACCTCGATGAAGTCGTCAAATCGGACGTATCCGTCCCCATCGAGCTTTCCCACCCTGAACAGCAGGTCCGCGTCCGATCCGAACGTCTTGCCCTGGTCGGTGGAGGTCCATGCAACGTAAAGCTGGTCCTTCCACCAGAGGCCGGTCGGTCGCGTGTCCTTGCCGTTGCTGGTAAGGGAGCTGACGATGGTCGGTCTGCCCATCCCTTCCTCGACCGTCCACCCGCGAAGGACCACGGAGGTCTCGTCCCCGGTCTTTCCGGTGTCGTAGGACTCCCAGAGGAAGTATCCACGCCCGTCCGCCTCCGCGACGCTGGGATGGGCGTTGTCATCGGTGGCGTCGGAGCTGATCTTCATCGGGGGGGTCGCGAAGCCCGAGCCGTTGAAGACGCGGGCCCAGATGTCGTGGATGTTTGCTCCCGAGGTGTAGTTCTTCTTCATCCAGATGAAGTACATGTTCTCGTCGTCGGCCGCCACATCGACGTAGTGGTCGTTGTAGGCGTCACCTGGAGGCGTGACCTCGACGACATGGCCCAGCTCACGACCGTCCCAGCTGCGCATCACGATATCCATGTCGGCCCCGTCGGAGTCCAGGGGGTCGTTGGTCTCCCAGACGAACCACACCTTGTCCTTGAAGGGCACCACACGGGGCAGCTTGTCCAGGCCGTTGTTGTAGTGGCCGGTCACCTCGATGGGCTCGGACCACGAGTCACCGTCCTCCGTGAACCGGAACACCACGTCGTCGTCCATGCCCGAGGTCCAATTCGGCTCGTTGGACGTCCATACGATGAACAGGGTGTCCTCCGAGGCCCCTAGCCTGGGGTTCAGATTAAGCTCGGACCGTATCGGCGTGGTCATGTCCGGGGAGGAGATGTAGAGGGGGTCGGTCCACCCGGAACCATCGAATGATTTCATGGTGACGTGGTACTTGACCGCGTCCGTCTCCACGAAGTCCTCCTTCTGCCAGATGACGTAGAGCTTGTCCTTGAAGGCGATGGTCTGGGGGAACAGCTCGTCCTCCGTGGTCAGCGAGAGGTTGTAGGGCTCCAGGAAGGCGGTGCCACAGCTCAACGCCTGGGCCTCGAACTCGACCTTGGGCGCCCCCGGGATGCAGGCCGAGGCCGGGAGGGCGGCCATGGCCAGCATTCCCAAGACTACTACTGGAAAGACCCACTGGAACCTCATGTGACCGCTCATAGGACCTCAGGTCGTCTTATATAAAGAGTTGTACGGTTTTTTATTGTCTGGCGGTGAACGGTCGCCCCTCCTGGGCACCTCTCGCCGGGTCATCGCCGACGTGTCCCGAGGGCGGCGGCGAGGAGGGAGATCACGACCAGCGCGAGGACCGCACCGGGACCTGGTGATTCCTCCCCGCCCGATGTAACGTCCATCGACATCGGGACCCTCTCGGTGCCGATGTTGGCCTGGTTGCCTGCACCGTCCTCGGCGACGATGTAGTAGTTTATGGTATGGCTCTCATCGAACCTGAAACGCTTCATGCGCTGGCCCCTTCCCTTGACCGCTCGACGGGCGCCCCGGTCATCAGATCGAGGGCATCTGGTATATGCTGGGGGGATCCTCGCGGGAATCCCTCTCCGCGGCCAGGTCGGGTTCCACGATGTCGACCCATATCTTCCGGCCGCCCCAGCGGGATCGCTTGAGGTCCAGGAGCGCTCCGTGGGCCGAGCCCTTGTCGATCTCGACGGTGCTCTTCTTCTCCCCGATCTCTATGTGGCCGATGAGGTTCTCTGGCAGGCGGGTCTGCCGTCGCACCAGCTCCAGCACGTCGAGCATCTTGGCCCCGTCGTCGGAGCCCATGTCCAGCTCGACGGTGACCATGCCGTAGCGGTTGGCCAGCTCGTCGTAGTCGACGATGTACCGGACGCGGTCCTCCCGGGCGGGCTCCGGCAGGGTGGCAAGCTCGATGCTGGTGTTGGCCCAGCGCTCGATGGCCTCCAGGTAGTGCATCTCCTGGATGGTCACGAAGGTGACGGCCTTGCCCTTGCGGCCCATCCGGCTGGTCCGGCCGATCCTATGGACGTACGACTCAGGGTCCTCCGGGATGTCGTAGTTCACGACGAGGGAGGTGTCCTCGATGTCCAGGCCCCGGGCGGCCACATCGGAGGCCACCAGGATGCGCACCTGGGACTCGCGGAACTTGTCCAAGACCCTCTCCCGCTTGGTCTGGCGGAGGTCGCCGTGGAGCTCTCCCACGCTGTAACCCACCTCGCGGAGTCGCCGTGCCACCATGTCGACGGCCACCTTGGTGTTGCAAAAGACGATGGTCAGGTCGGGTTTGTCCTCGTCCAGTAACTTGGAGAGGGCCCAGATCTTGTTCCGGCGACCCACACGCAGGTAGATCTGCTCGGTCGACTCGACGGTCATGTCGTCGTCGGTGGACACCCGTATGTACACCGGGTCCCGCATGTAACGATTGGCCAGGGCCCTGATCTCATCGGGCATGGTGGCGCTCCAAAGCATGGTCCTCCGCTTGGGGGTCTGCTCGAGTATCCACTCTATGTCCCCGATGAATCCCATGTCCAGCATCCGGTCCGCTTCGTCCAGGACCGCGGTGTTGATATGGTTGAGGACCAGGTTGCCACGGCGCATGAGGTCCATCACACGGCCCGGGGTGCCTACCACGACGGCGACGCCCCTGGCAAGCTTGTCGATCTGGGGTCCGATGGAGGCACCACCGTAGACCGCCACGACCTTGAACCCCGGTACTTCCTTGGCGAGGGTCTCGAACTCGCCCGCGACCTGGACGGCCAGCTCCCGGGTTGGTACCAGCACGATGGCGGCGGGCCCCTCCTTGATGCCCGTGAGGGTCTGGATGAGGGGCAGGGCGAAGGCGGCGGTCTTGCCGGTTCCCGTCTTGGCCTGACCGATAAGGTCCTGATTACCGAGGACCAGTGGAATGGTCCGCTGTTGAATGTCAGTGGGAGTGGTGTATCCCACGCGCTCGCAGGCTTGGGTCATCGCTTCGTTGAGCCCTAGGGCTTCGAAGGTATCGCGCACAAGTCCCTCCATGGGAGCATCGCTAACCCCTGCGTTATCGTCGTTGCTTTCATCATTGGGCATACAAATGCCTCGTCAGGGGCGGTGTGTAATCGCTGGGTCTTTGGCAGAGCTTGGCACACTCCCCTTGAAAAGGGGAAAGGTGCCGTGGGCCGGGCTCGAACCGGCGACCTCAAGATCTCTGCCTTGGTCTGCGCAAGTCTTCAGTCTTGCGCTCTCCCAGCTGAGCTACCACGGCCTTCCAGTCGGAGCATGGAATAGGCTCCCCTATATTAAAGATTGTGCTTCGGGTAACGAACCTGTGGACCTGGCTACGCGGTCATGTCCAGGTAGAACCACATGTTCATCCCTTCGCCCTCGGTGACGTAGTGTTCGGACCCGTGGTAGGTCTTCCCGGCACAGTCGAAGGTGTACTCGACGAAGATGTGGTAGGTCTCCCACTGGCTGGCGGAGAACGAGATGGCGTCCATCGAGGCCTCGTTGTGGGCCGAGACCCGGCCCTCAAAGACCGTCGGATCGGCCATTCGGATGTCGGTCGAGTTCTGGACCAGGATGGTTATCGTAACATCCTCCATCGTCCTGGTGCCCTCATTGGCGATTCGGGCATCGACGTTGATACCTCCCATGACGCCCTCGTTGTACTGGACGATGAGCTCCGCGTCGGCCCTGGGGATCGCCACCAGGTACAGCACGGGGATGAGGATGATAGCCAGGACGAATATCAGCACCACGATGCGGCGGGTCCTACCGACGGTCACGTCAGTACCTGGGTCATAGATCACGACCTGGCCACCCCGCCCCTCGGCGGTCTCCCATCGCTTGCGCTTCATCTCCTCTTCCTCGACCATCTGCTGGACATCGAGGTCCGGACCAATACCCGCTACGATGGGTGCGATGTCGTCCTCGCCCGGGGAGCCCTGCTTGTCATTGCCTGCCATGGTCAATTCACCCCATCAGGGTCACCATGAGGGTGGTCATGGGACCTGGTATGAACAGTCGATGATCGTTCTTCATATCTGAAACGGCTACACCGTCGGAATGGGAGGCCGGAGTGGTCGAGAGTGAAAGGGGGATGTCGAAGATCATGATAGAGATCAGCCTAGGCTTGCCACGCAGGAGGATCTCACCGGTGATGCCCAGCTGGAGACCAGAGGCCGTTAGATCGTCCACATCGATGAGCGGGTACACCCCGAAGACCATCTTCACGGTGACAGTTGCCTTTGTGAGGTCGGTGGCCAGGATATCTATCCTGTCGATAGACGTTGTCTCCGAGAACCTGATGTTGCTTATTCGCAGGTTCACGAACTCCATGTTCGCAGCCGATATCCGGTACTCGTCCCCGTGGCGGGCCATCGACAGGTCCTTGATGTTCCTGGCGTCCATGAACAGGTCCGCCTTGTTGCCCAAGGACCTCCCCTCGATATCCACAAGCACGTCCAGGCTGGCATCGTTGGCGCCCACCGTCATCGAAGGCAGGTTGGCCACGGGGCTCTCCCGGTCCATGTCGTATCCTCCGCCGGACTTCACCTCAAGGCTAACAAGCGTGGGAACGTTGTGGAGGGTGATGCTAGTCGCAGGTGCATCGTGTCCGCTGAGATCCCTGGACATCTTGACGAAGGCGAAGGCGAGGGTCTGGGAGAGGGTCGTCTGGAGGATGATGTCGGTGTCGTAGACGAAGCTCAGGTCCGCCTCCTGGGGCACGTTCGACAGCACGATCTCGACCGTGGCTATGTTGTCCCCGCGGATCCTGGCGTGCATGTGAAGTGGGCCCAGGGCCGAGGACGACCTCAGGCGCAGGTCGGCCTCCGTCCGCCCGCCGATCGCCGTGTCGGCGGCGATGTCGAGATGGAGATCGAGGTCCAGGGGGCTCAC
>JAUVEQ010000150.1 GCA_030594725.1 Methanobacteriota archaeon | reverse complement strand
CTTTTCATCTTCCAACGGGCAATGGACCCGGTTCGAGTATTTAAGCGAACCAAAATTATTAGCGTGAAAAATATAATTCATATGTCAAGATTCACAAATATTTACCGGTGATTCGTTCGACGCTTCTATGATGGCTAGATGCATCATCGTACCACCAGAAAAAAGATAACCCATCCAACATAGTATATGGCCCAGACCTCATCTTCCTCCACGGTCATCCAGGAGGCCGGAATATGAAACCATTCAATAAAGGCATCGGACATATCTGGAAATGCGGACCGCTAGTCGTCGTCCTGGTCGTTTTGGTCATCCTAGCCGGAACGACCGGCATCATGGGTGCGGATTATTATTACACAGCACACATCAAAGAAACGGGCACAAGGCTGGACGCGGCGCCTACGGGGAGTCCAGCCTGGGTGAGGTTCGACGAGAACGGCGCGAACCTCCTCGTCTGGGGGCATGAGGGCACCAACGACATCAGAGTCCTGGGGAGGGACCTGGCGACCCGGGAGGTGCTGGAACTCCCCTCTCCCGGTTTCACCGTCAAGGGTGTCGAGTGGTGCGAGGGCTCCGACCACATCGTGGTCTGGGGGAGCCCAGGAGATGACCTCAACGATACTTTGGTGTTCTACGAGTCCCCCTCATGGTCCATCGGGGAGGGGTATCTGACCGCGGACCTGATCCCCCTGGTGGAGATAGACTACGTATATTCCTTAGCCAACAACATCATATTCGCCGTCGCCGGCAGGGACGCGAACGGGACCTCACGGGTCCTCTTTATGGAGACGGGTTCCAAGAGCATCATCCAGGACGGCCCCGTCTGGGACAACCGATCGGTGGTCAGCATCACGACCGACGGTCGCTTCATGTACGTCCTGGACGACAACGGCGGGCTCATCGTCCACTCTACCAAGGACTGGACCATATTGCTCCAAGTGGAACTGCTATCCACGCCCTTCAGTTCCCATTTCATCGAGAGGGGGAACATCGAGAAGGTCTTCGGTGGACAGGACGGGACCGTCAGCACCCGTGCGGATATGGAGCGGGATGATTGGAAGACCTTCAGCACCGGCTCGGGGCAGGTGCTCGGAATATGGTCCAATGACATCGGGGACATAACGAACTACATCGTTGCCGCGACTCCAAAGGGGGAATCGTCCTCGATCATGCAGATCTGGGACCCGATGGGGGGAAGTAACTGGAGCCACCACAGGAGCGATACGATAGACGGGAGGGTGTCCATGATGGCCCTGGACCCGACCAGCAATACCACCATCGTGGTGGCCTTCCAGGACGGCTCGGTGGCGATGTACGAGCTATTCAAGAAGAGCCACGAGGACACTCCATCGGACTGGTGGATGCCGTATGTCGGGATCGGTGCCTTCGCCGCCATAGTCCTCGTGGTAGTCTATTACCTCTTGACCAAGAGGAGGGGAAGGATGGACGAAAAGGCCATCTTGGACGACAACCCAGAGTGAAGGCCCGTCCACTCCGCAGATCGATCACCTAGATGGCCGAGGACGTGGCGCTCCCCAGCTGGGCCTCCATCCCGAGGCCATCAATAAAGATTTATACCGCTTCCCTGAATAAGAGAGGCAAGGAGGGTTATAGGCTTGACGGTGACCATCGACGTTGAGAAGTACCACGTGACCTATTTCGCGAAGCATCCTTTCGCAAGCGCCAGCATCTCGTTCACGGACAAGGACGACAACCTCCGGGGTGCCATCTGGTTCTACGATGACCCGAAGAAGATGCCCGAGGACGACCTCGTGCAGGACGAGGACGGGGTTCCCTTCTTCTTCGGCTACAGCTCGATGGAACACTTCCAGAACATACTGAACCTGGTCCGGACCGAGAAGGTCTGCCTCAAGGGCAGCCCGGACCTCATGTGGATCGAGACGTCCAACGAGTGCATCAGCGGCGTCTGCGACGAGGAGTGACCTAACGGATCTCCCTTCGTAGTCGAAGCCGGCGGAAGAAGAACATTGACGCAATAGCCGTCAAGGCGAGTATCGACCACGCACCCGGGGTGTCCTCCACCTTGTGCTTGGTCACGTCGGGGCTGCTCTTCCCGTTGTCCTCGCCGACGCTGGAACCCACCGCGTCGTTGCCGAAGGCGTCCTTCCCTGTGAAGTAGTAGGTGTGCTCGCCCTCGTCCAGCTTGGTCTTCAGGGTGTACTGCTGGCCGTCGGTGGGATTGTCATCGTCGGGGTCCTGGATCATCGGATAGGGCACGCCGTCGATGACCACGAAGACCGTACCCCTTTCCCCCTCCTCGTCCTTGTAATCGACGGTGAATGTGAACTTGGTCGCGGTGGTCCCGCTGTTGGGAGACATCTTGTCCCCGCTGAGGACCGGGGGTCTGTTCGAGGACACGATCATCGCCGTCAAGGTGTCCTCGCCGGTGTTCCCCGCCAGGTCGGTAACCGTGAGGGTGATCGTCAAAGTGACCAAGTCGGGGAAGGTGTACGTGGCTGTCTCCCCGTCAAGGGTCATCTCCACGCCGTCCAGCTCGAAGGTCCACAGGTAGGACAGGATGCCCTCATTGTCCGATGAGGTGCTGGCATCGAAGCCAACGATGGTGTCCTCGATCGCCTCGATGTCCTCGCCGGCGTCCGCCATGGGATCCTCCTGGTCCAGTATAATCGACAAGATGTCGCTGTTGTCACCCACGTTCCCAGCTGCGTCGGTGGCCCGCACCATGATGGTGGTCATCCTTTCGGTCAAAGATATGCTGATCGAGTAGATTCCGTCGGCTCCGGCGGTCCCCGAAGCGACAGAGTTGGTACCTTGCAGGACCTCAACCAAACTTTCCGGTTCAGCCGTGCCAGTCAAGACGTATGATGCCTGATTGGTGTATTCAGATGCAGGGTCTAGGTCGGGGATACCGGGAGCGATGGTATCGAGGACGACCGTCTGGATGGTGGCCCGCGTCCCATCGTTAAGGGCGGCATCGGTGGCGAAAGCGGTCAACGTGTTGGTGCCCTCCACCAGTGAAATGGGCAGCTCGAAGGTCCCGTCACTCTCGGCCACGACCGTCCCTGCGACCTCCCCGTTGAGTATGACCGTCACGGTCGAACCGGGTTCAGCGCCACCGACCACCGAATGCTGAACCACGTTCGTGAGAATGGGCAGCTGCTCGAAGATGGGAGCGTCCGGGGCGACGGGGTCCAATACTATCTCCAAGGAGTTCGAGACCAGTCCCGGGTTTCCCGCAAGATCAGTAGCCAAAGCGGTGAGCACGTTGAGACCAATGGTGAGGCTTATGAGGGCTGTGAACTCACCATCACCGTCTGCAACCGCGGTGCCAGCGATCTCACCATTTCGGAACAGGGTTACCGTCGAACCGGGTTCGGCGGTTCCCGAGACAGTATGGTCAGTGATGTTGGTCAACCCGATGATGGCCCCGAGGACCGGGGCATCAGGCGGGGTGATGTCCGCCGTCGTTACACTGAGAACGAGGCTGATGGGGGATTCGTTGGGTCGCTCGTCAATGGCAGTGACGACGAGGTGATAGGTGGTCTCGCTGGTCAGACCCTTGACCCACAAAGTTGTGTCCATGGTCCCGGTAGAGGGCGTCAGGAGGATCCAAGGACCGGTATCGTCTCCGCCAGTGGCATTGATGTATACCCTGTAACCCTCCAGGTCCAGGTCCCCGTTGGCGTTCCATCCAAGCGTTAGATCGGTCCCATTAACCTCAGGTGCCACGAGGCCCGTGACCATCGATGGGGGCAATCCATCCACGTGGGTGATCATCATGGCATCCGTTCTGTCGGACTCAAGTGGGATCTCGTCCCACGCTGACAGGATGAAATAGTAGGATGCGTTGTGGACCAGTCCATCGTCGATGCGGTAATTGTCAGAGATGGCGCTTAGGTTATCCAAGAGGATCCAACTGCCGGATATGTTGGACCAGATGGAGTAGACCTCGGTATCATCGATATTCAGGTCCCAAGTCGCCCTCAGGGCGTCCTCCGCGGGAATGTCGGTTATGGTGAAGTTCCATGGCATTGCCGGCTTCCAGACGTCAGTTGTCTCCACGACGATGAACATGTCCTTGCTCATATTGAGGTCGTGGATAGCCATTGACCAGATGGCGTCCTCCTGGAACCAGAGGTCCAGGTCGTGCTTGAGCTCCGTCGGGATAGAGCTCTGGTCGTAAATCCTGTCGAGGAGGGTTAGCGGACCGAACAGGCCGTCGACGTCGGAGACTGCGTCGGAACCCCCGAAGTGGGGGGTGTTGTATGCGGCTGCCAGGTCCTCTGACACATTAGCTTCTACACCGGACAAGGGTAACAGCGTCTCGTTGCGCATGACCTTGACATTCAAGGCCCCATAGACCCACAGTTCCCCTCCTCCGTTCGCTCTGGCCTCGACGGATATGTATGGAAAGGTGGTGTTGTAGCACTTGTACACGTCCCCTCCCTCGACCTTCCAGGCGGGGGTCCTATCCTTGACCTTGATATGGCTGTTGAACGTGTGCGTCGAGACACTATCTAACAGCCTGATGCCCTGCTCACCCCTGTCGGAGGAGTTGATGACGCATCCATCGAGCCTCCCGGACCCGCTATCCACGACGTCGATGCCATACAGACCGTTCGTCACGTTGGCAGAGATGGTCGACCCGGGTGAGGTGACCAACCGGATGCCGTCACCGTCCACCACGGTGGTGTTACTGACCGTTGGATTGTTGCTGTAGGCGAACATCACGGAGCCAGCAATGGTATTCGACACGGTCACACTGGCCTGGTCGTAATAGTAATGGATGGGGTTTCCTCCCACCGTGTTGCTGGTCGCGATGGAATGGGAATAATGGACCTGGCTCGGGGCTGTGAATATAAAGGTGGGAGCTGAGCTGGTGGCGAAATCGTTGTTGGCGAACACACCGCCGGTGGACTCTAATAGATGCACCGAGGACCCATTGATGGAGTTGTCCCTGAAGGTGAAAGAGCTGGACTTATCGATGCGGATGTCATCCGAGCAGTTCTCGATCGAATTGCCGGTGAACTCGAATCCACGGCATCCCGTGAAGTACACACCACCACCACTGTCTCTGATGACATTGTCCTTAACCGTCACCTTCGAGGTGATGATATCAAGATACAGGGGATCCTTGGTCACGTTGGAGAATTCGCAACCCTCGATGATGTTGTAGTCACCCTTGTATATCATGACACCGAACCTAGCTCCGTCCACAGTGCAATCCTTGATCACGTTGTAGTCGGTATCGTGGGCCGCCACCGCCTCGCCTTCATTGTCGTTGAGGGGTTTTAGATTGGTGAAGGTGCAATTATCCACGGTGATCCGGCCACCTTGACGGAATACGACATCGTTGATCACGTGGTTCTGGATCGAAACGCCACGATAGCAATCATTGAAGGTGGAATCCACGACGGAGCAGTCCTGGGCACCGAAGAAGTAGACCCCGTGCTGGACATTGGTGAAGGTGCAACTCTGGATCCTCACCCCTTTGATGGGTGTCGATAAGGAATTGACGTAGGGGTACCACATCGTAGTGATACCCGCAGCGGCGTTCCAATCGTCTCCGTTGAGGATATTGCTGTAGTCGGTATTGCTGATGGTCCCCGGCGAAGTGACGAAGACCGTGGAGGAGATCATCGTCTCTTCGCCGCTTCCGATTAGGGTCATCTGCTTGTCGATGAGGATGGGCTCGTCGTACTGGCCCGGTCCCACGAAGATCACGTCTCCTTCCTCAGCTACCTCGACCGCATCCGCGATTGTATCGTACGAGCCCCTTCCTAAATTGAGGACTGGGGGAACGTTGGCTGGGTCAGCCGCACTCAAGGCCCCCCCAAGGCTGGGGATGACCAAAATCAGAGATACGATCAATGTCCATGATGACTTGCCGATACCACCCATAGGAAACACCCTGGCTACCCACTTTAATAATTATGACAGGATATAAAGTATTGCTACCGACCGTACCGTAGATCAATCCATCGGTGGGTCAGGGGTGATTAGATCTCTCGGACCGGAATAGTGTGGCCCCAGGAAATGCTCGAGAATGCTAATTGCCACCTCATGATTTCTCCCTGGGGGCCCTCACCTTCAAGATCCACAATAAGCTGATGGTGACGACTAGGATGATGACAATACCAATTAGCCAGATGGGCATGTCCTTACCCTCGTTCGCGTCACCATCTGGCCCTGGCCCTGGGTCGGGGTTGGGGTCGGGGTCGGGCTCTGTGGTATTGAAGAAATACTCATCTGTCACGTTGTACTGCTTGTACTCACCATTGGAGAATCCAACCCCGAACACATTCGCTTCCCCTGGAGTGAGCATCATTGAAGTGATCGTCATATCTGTGTTGATCTCGGGGCCTACCTCGAAGGACCCATTGTGATCGTGGAGTACTTGGATCTTAGAGCCCCCCTCGCCATTGGGGGATGCGACGATGACATTGGATGAGTACTTGTTCATTATGTAGGTCGAGGCCTGGACGGGTGGAATGTCAACATCCCAGATCACAGTCCGGTTGAGCATGATGAACTCCCTCACGACAAGACGACCGTCCACTCCCCCAGATGTCCACGGGAGGTTCGTCCGAAGGACCGAGAATTGGCATGGGCCTACACTTGGTTCTATCCGTTCCTCGAAAACCCATTGAGTGGTGTTGAATATGGATGACCCGCCCATGACATCGACGGCGTGAAGATACGTACCAATGTTACCCATCACTTGGACGGTCAGGTTATCGTACATCTCGTGCTGTGAGCGGATACGGTTAGATGTCGTTTCGAGGATTATCACTGAGCTGGTCCCGTTAACGTCCCTGCCTGCCACAGCCAGGACGTTGTCGCCTGAAAGGAGGGATGCGGCGTCGATGGTGATCAACGGAATGGCCTCCCTGGGCAGAAAGGTGGGATTCTGTTCAAAGAGTGGGGTTCTGTAAACGAGGAGCGTATCTTCGGCGCCCGTACCATTGTTACCCAGAACGATTATAGACCCCCCGTGGGACCACTTGGCGTCACTTACGTCGAAGCTCTCCGAGGGCAGATCGATGATGTGGAGGGTCGTCAGGTCCTCTCCCATCACCCTGATGTCGTTTGGACCGGTCCATCCCCAAAACAGCAACCTTTCGCCATTATGTTCGTACTCGAACCGGAACGAGCTGGCACCTCCTGGGCTTACTATACCTCCAGGCAACTCGTTCAT
>JAUVEQ010000207.1 GCA_030594725.1 Methanobacteriota archaeon | reverse complement strand
CAAGGGCAAGGTCTACGTTACATCCAGGGCGGTGAACGGATGGACCGAGTACGGTCAGGGACTTCCCAGCAAGCCAGCTTCCTCGGCCTACGTGGCCATCGCAACGGGGGACGGAACGCTGGTGGGGTACGTGTACCTGCTCAGCAATGATGGCTCGGTCTACGTCTGCGAGAGGGCCACGGGAGGTTGGACCTCCTACGGCCAGGGGACCCCGGACATCCCGGTGAGCACCTCGTACGTCGACCTGGCGGCCGGAGGAGAGGGATTGGAGGGGTACGTCTACGCGCTTCGCAGGGACGGCAAGGTGTACATGGCGGACTCTGCGGTCCGCGGATGGACCCAGTACGGTCAGGGGAACCCGACCCTTGCCTCGACGGACCCTGACTTCTCAGCCATCGACGCTGGCGACGGGTCGACCAGAGGCTCGGTGTACATAATGAACGGTGCGGGCACGACCTACATTGCCACCAGCGCCACCACCGGATGGACGAAGTACGGGACCGGGACCCCCGCGCTGACCCAGGCCGAGGGATACGTGGACCTGGACGCCGGCAACTCGGCACTCCCGGGTCGTGTCCTGGTGATGAGGTCCGACGGGTCCGTCTACGTCTGCGATTCGGCGACCCTGGGATGGACACGTTACGGGCAGGGAGTTCCCGCGATGCCCTCTGGCGTGGGTTACGTCGGTGTGGCCATGGGCGCCGACTCACTTCCGGGATATGCGTACGTGGTGTCCGAGAACGGCAAGATCTACGTGACCACCAGCGCCGTGACAGGCTGGACCAGCTACGGACAGGGCACTCCGTCCCTCCCCACATCGGGAGGTCACAGCTCGGTGACGGGAGACGGCTCGGCGATCTTCCTTCTGTCCCTCGACGGGACCGTCCACGAGAGCACCGACAGCGGTGACAGCTGGTCCACCTTCGGCACCGTGGGCCCCGACACCACGGGCTGGATATCGATCAATGTCGGGTCCGATGGGGACCTCTACGTCCTTCGCAGGGACGGGACGGTCCGGACCTCCGGGACCGGGACCTCTTCATGGTCCGGACACGGGGACGCGGGGACCGGCACCAGCTGGGTCTCGATGGCCGCTGACGACGACGGTTACCTCTACGCCCTGAGGTCGGACGGTGTCGCGGCCTACGCCACCACATCATCCTCGACATGGTCGTCGAAGGGGGATGTGGGAGACAGCAACAGCTGGATATCCATGTCGGCATCCAGCGGCACCGGATACGTCTACGCCCTCCGGACCGACAGGGCCCTTTCCCGAGCCTCGGCCGGGACCTCGACCTCGTGGTCGACCTGGGCCGCTGCTGGGTCCAACGATTACTCGTGGGTATCGACCGCTACCGACGGCACATACGTCTACGCCCTGCGCAACGACGGCAGGGTGGACAGGGCAACTGTGGCGGCCACCCCCACCTGGAGCACGTCCCTGGGGGACGCAGGCACTGACTCCGCTTGGACGGACATCGCCGTGCCCATTCCCGAGGTGTCATCGCTGCTCGTGCAGGCCCTTCTCACCGTCGTGCTGATCTTCGCCGTTCGAAGAAGAGTATCATCATCACGCTCACAGCCAATTGAGAATACAGAACGATCAGAACATGGAGGACGAGAGAAATGAGAAAGCATCGAGGAGGGTTGATGGTCGCCATCATCGCCCTCGGAACGATACTATTCGTCTCCCTTGCCCTGGGAGTGGCTGGCGAGAGCCACACCTGGGACGACGGGATGGACTTCGAGGGCGGCGAATACGACGCCACCATATGGGACGCCGAGGCCGAGGGCATCACCCTCACTGGGAGGGACACCTTCTGGAAGTACAGGAGCAACCCGGTGGTCTACGAGGGCTCGGCCACAGCCTGGGACGACGAGGGTCTGTACGACCCCTGTGTGGTGTTCGCCAAGGGGCAGTACTACCTCTACTACACCGGCTTCGACGGGACCGAATACGCCATCGGGCTTGCCAGGTCCACCGATGGCAAGGGCTTCGCCAAGTACGGCTCATCAGCGGTTATCGCGAAAAACACGGGGCACGACAGCACCGCCGTTCGCGAGCCCTCGGTCATCTACGAGGACGGTATCTTCAAGATGTGGTACACCGCCTACGATGGCGCAACGCCGAGCATCGCATATGCAACCTCCAAGGATGGCCTGAGCTGGACCAAGTACGGGAGCAATCCCGTGCTTGCCAAGCCCTCCAGCGGTTGGGGCTCCGTCGAGTTCGGCGACCCCTGCGTCATCAAGGTGGACGGGGAGTACATGATGTACCTCTCTGGCAGTACCGTCCTGAACAGCAAGCTGGTGGGCATCGCCACTTCCGGTGATGGCACGAGCTGGACCCTCAGCAGCTCCAACCCGATCATTTCCAAGGCCACGAGCCCGGACTTCGGTCAGCAGGAGATCTGCGACGTTGCGGTGGTCAAGGACGGCCCGCTCTTCCGAATGTACTTCACCGGCAGGAACGGCGCGGGAGGTGTCTACAAGATCGGCTACGGCGAGTCCTACGATGGCCACCATTGGGTCATCCGTAAGACGGTGTTCCTCGATCTGGGTTCCGGTAGCAGTTTTGACGACACCCAGATCATGAGCCCCGGAGTCCTCTATGACGAGGGCAACATCTACATGTACTACAACGGTGACGACGACACCGAGGAGGAGATCGGCCTCGCAACCCTAAAGTCCTGGCTCGTCAACACGGACCTGTCCACGAACCCAATGCTCGGCACCGGAGGCACCTATGACTCAACGCACCTCCTGGACCCCTGCGTCCTCAAGTCCACCTCGGGTGTGTATACCATGTTCTACGGCTGCTATGGCGGCGGTTCATACCCCTATGCCATTGCCAAGGCCACCTCCTCGACGGCCATCTTCAGCTTCATTGGCAAGTACGCCTCGAACCCCGTCCTCTCTCGCGGGAGCTCAGGCGCATGGGACGACGATCGGGTAGGGGGTCCCAGTGTGATCTTCGAGAATGGTCTGTACAAGATGTGGTACGCGGGTTACGATAGCTCGGTTTGGAAGATAGGTTACGCCACCTCGCCCCTCGGCAACACCTGGACCAGGTACGGGAGCAACCCCGTCCTCACCGGTAGCTCGGGCGAATGGGATGCGAGCGGCGTCTTTGACCCTTGGGTCATCAAGATCGGACAGACCTACCATATGTGGTACGTGGGCTATACCGGAGACAGCGGTGACTTCATCGGTCATGCCACCTCCACCGACGGCACCACCTGGACCAAGGACGGTGCCAATCCCGTTCTGGGCCCGGACCCTGAGAACGGCTGGGAGCAGTATTATGTACAGAACCCCTGTGTTCTTTGGGAGAACGGCCAGTTCGTGATGTACTACAACGGCGCCTACCAGCTCCTGGGTAAGCAACGAGTGGGTCGTGCATTCAGTCATGATGGCAGCACCTGGACCCGTGACGGGGACAACCCTATCTTCGACTGGGGCAACTCCACTGACTGGAACGACAATGGTGTTAAACTGGGCTCCGTGCTCGTCGAGGGCGGGTTCCACCACGTCTACTACCAGGGTCACAGCGGTACCAACTGGCAGATCGGATACGGGACGATCGGGACCACCAAGGCGACCTACACCACCCCGATCCTGGACGCCTCGGACCACTGGCCCGTGGAATGGGGACGGCTCTCATGGGACGCCGATCTACCCCTGGGGACCTACCTCAAGTTCCAGGTGGCCACCAACAAGGGAGGTACCATTTGGGAGTTCAACGGTCCCGACGGCAGTGGTGACACGTACTTCACCGCCTCGGACCTGGGGATGCACCTGTTCCAGTCGGGCAAGTTCATCAGGGTCAGGGCCTACTTCGAGACCGATGACATGACGGAGTTCATGCCCCTGCTCAGGTCCATCACCGTCACCTTCTCCCAGCGGACGGGGCCCTCTCCTCCCCTGGTCACTGTGACGTCACCCAATGGTGGGGAGGACTGGATGAAGACCAAGACGTATCCCATCACCTGGACGTCCCAGGGGAACCTGTTCAGCACCTCGCTGTCAATCGATTACTCCACCGACAACGGCACTACCTGGACCTCAATCACCTCTGGCACTGCCGACAAGGGGACCTACAAGTGGACCGTACCCAATTCCGAGACCTCCGGGGCCCTGATCAAGGTGACCATCACGGACATCGATGGCGCCAGGAGCTTCGATATCTCCGACGCCACCTTCGCCATCGACCCACCCGCTCCAAAGGCTGGCGAGTTCCTCTTCCCGGCCAATGGCGATGTGATGTCACCCGGGACAACGATGCTATCATGGAACGTGGAGGACCCCTGGGGCCTCGCTGAAGCGCCGCTGACGCTGGGACTTACCACCGACGGAGGACTCTCCTGGACCACCGTGGCCGAGCGCATGCCCTTCTCTGACGGTATCCAGTGGGAGGTCCCCGTTATGGTAGCCAGCTCTGACCAGTGCCGGCTTCGCCTGACGGTGCACACCTGGCTCGGTGACTTCTCCACCATCGAATCTGGGGAGTTCTCCATCGATGTGGAGGCACCCACCATCTCGATACAGATGGGGGACGGAGCGATGGCCGAGGGAGAGGAGTTCCCGGTCGTCGCGAGCGTCGATGATGACCTGGAGGTTCGGAACGTCCTGCTCCACGTGTCAGGAGCGGACGGTGAGCGGTCGTTCCCGATGATCGAGGATACCGATGGAATGTGGACCTATCGATACGTCCCCCAACTGGGTGATGATAGTATCTGGGTCTCCGCCAGCGACGGTACCCACGAACCGACCTCCGATCCCCTGGGGATCGAGGTCAAGAAGGCCGCAACGGGCGGTTCGGCCCAGACCAGCCTCGCCCTCGAGCTGGTCATCGCGGCGGGACTGGCTGTCGTCCTCCTCCTGGTGGTCATCATCATCAGGAGGCGGACCTGAGGTCCACTCGCGTCGTCAGGTCGGGCAGGTACTCGTCCACGATCCATCCCGAGAGGACGAACAGGATGAGGACGACCGCGATCAATATGGCGAAGGCGATGATGACGCCCATGTCCTCGTATCGCTCGATGGCGAACACCGCCACGAGACCAGGCAGGGGAAAGAGCATCACAAGGCCGCCCACGACCATCATGGCCAGGCCGACGTCCAACATCAGCTCCTCGCTGGCCAGGTAGAAGAGCCCCAGGAGGATGAGGGAAACCACGAACACCGCCGTCATGGTGCCCATGACCCCGTGGTACCTTCCCGATAGGAACCATCGGGACCCGCCGGACCGTGAAGCGTAGTGGACGACGAGCAGGGTCAGGCCCGAACCCGCCGCCACCAGGGCAAGGACCGTGATCACCAACTCCCAGTCCATCTCCCAGTCCTGGAGCGGCTCCAGCACCAGGGCCACCAGTGCTCCGGAGAACATGATGCAGAGGCCCACCCCGAAGTAGACGTAGAAGGACATCCTCGCGCTGTCCTGGTACTCCGAGGAAGGGTTGCCCGCAAGGATGAGCACGGAGCCCACCCCCCCGGCGATGAAGGAGATCGCTATGACCTCCCAGTGGGCGGAGTCCTGATAGAATATCGGGTCGTAGAGGCGCCAGTCGGGGAAGAGGAGCAGTATGACCGCGAAGGCTGCGGCGATGCCGTTGGTCGTGATGAGGAAGGACATCATGGTGT
>JAUVEQ010000159.1 GCA_030594725.1 Methanobacteriota archaeon | reverse complement strand
ACCATGACGAAGGGCAGGCCCGTCTCGAGGCTGACGGCGGTGGCCAGGGGAATGGCTCCCAGCTCCACCCCGGCGATGCGGTCCACGTCCCTCGCGTGGAGGGCCATGGCCTCGGCGCACAGGGCCAGCACCTCCGGTCGGGTGATGGCCCGCTTGATGTTGACGTAGATGTCGCTCTGGCGTCCCGAGGCGAGGGTGAAGGTGCCGAACTCCACCGCCCGGACGTCGATGAGCAATTGTGCCAGTCGTTCCTTGAGTTCATCCATCCTGTCCTTCCCTCCTCGACGTCACCAGGGGACGTCCTTCTTCCCCATCTTGTATCCGATTATATTAACGCTCCTGTGGAGCAACGGGGAGATGATGAGCACCACGAGCATGTGCCACGGGAAAGCGTAAGCCTCGGGCCAGAAGGTCTCCATGAACCAGGGGTTCGCGAACAGGGCCGCCAGCAACCACGAGCCCAGGATGAAATCGTACATGTCTATGACGGGCGACTTGGAGCCCCTCTCCTTTCCCGACCGCCGCTTGAAGAAGGACTTGACGAAGTCGCCGAACAGCGAGCCGAAGCCCATCATGAAACCCACGAAGATCCACGAGAGGTTGGTCTCCCAGTTGGGCATGAGGAAGTCGGTGAGGTCGTTGTTGCCGGCCCCCCGCACGATGACGGAAAGGATGCCCGCAATGCCGATGCCACCGATGGTGCCGCCGGCCAGGCCCCTCCAGGTCTTGCCGTCGCCGAGGATGCGCTTGCCGTCCTTCCAGTTCCGGCCCCCGTCCATGGGAGGGCCTCCACCGGTGAGGACCGCCACCGGGCCCGCTACGTAGGCCGGTAGCATGGCCCAGAATGCCTGGATGATGATAAGGACTGCCTCCTCCACCGTCATCGAGCTCCTCCCGGCGGGCCATGGGCCTGCGCGGTAAAAACCTTAACCCTGGAACTGGCGGTCACTTCTTCAAGAGGTTCTCCAGCTCCTTGAGGGTCCCGTCCACCCGGACAAGGTCGATGATGGCGAGGACCTTGCTGTGCTTGTCCAGCTCGGCCAGCAGACCGGCGGCCATCTTGCGCTCCCTCTCCCTCTCCAGGAACTCGAAGCCCTTGATGGTGCGGATCCGTGCATCCCACTGCTTGGCCATCTCCTCGGGGGTGGGGGTCTTGAGACGCTTGCGCATGCTCTTGATCTTGCGGGACTGGCTCACCAGCTGCCAGTAGGTCACGTGGTCTATGAAGACCAGGGTGTACTCGTCATCGGACAGGTCTATGTCCATGATGGGGATCATGTCCTGCTCCGCCAGTCGGACGGACTCCACGAATGCGGGAGGGGGTAGCTCCACGTCACCGAAGGTCGCCAGCTTCTTGCTGTAGGCCATGTCGGAGTCCGAGATGAAGATCTGGTCGCCCTTGGCGGCGGAATCGGCGGCCATCAGGTCGGGGGCGAACGGCTCGTCCAGGGCCTCGTCCACCATCTCCCGGGAGACGATGCCCGCCGGGACCTCGATCCGGTCGGGCAGCCCGTCGCCATCCTCTTCGTCATCATCCCCGTCGCCCTCCTCTTCATCATCATCCCCATCCCCCTCGACCTCCTCGTCCCTCGCGTCAAGGATGCGTTTCAGGCTATCCGACTCGGGGGTGTAATCGGCCGGGGGTTCGTAGCCGTCAGCGTCCCGGATGGCGAACATCACCTCGGCCAGCTCACGGTCCGAAAGGGAGACGCACAGCACGTCGGGCTTCGTGATGGAGTAGATCTCCTCCACCTCCTCGCCCTCCTTGGATAGGCCCTTCAGGGTGGGGTACACGTACAGCTTCCGGTCACCTATGGTGATGGACTTCAGCACGAGCGGCCCCCCCGTTCCTGGATGATCCTCAGCACCTCGTCCGGGTCGTCCAGCTTGTCGAGCTCCTGCCGGGCGATCACGGGGGTGCCAGAGATGGAGGTCAGCTCCACCTCCTTCTCGATGATGAGCACGCCGTCCTGCTCGGTCACCCGGGATATCTGGGCGATGACCCGGGCCCGCACCTTGGTGTTGAGGTCGGGCCTTCCCGCCTTGACCCCCGTGAGGAACACGTAACTATCGGTGGAGGAGAGGGCGTTGAAGGGACATCCGATGGTGGGTTGCACCCGGTAGCCCAGGTCCTCCAGGCGGCCGAAGACGTCCTGCTCGATGTCCTGGAGGTCCGAGATCGCGGTCCGGCGTATGTCCAGCTCCTCGGAGGCCGAGAAGGGATCAAGGGCCCGGACCAGGGGGATGCCCAGGAACTGCTCGAGCCGGAAGGCGGTCTCGACCTGGGTCGCCATGCCCTGCTCGTACATCTGCACGCTCCGACGCGAGACGCCTGCGGCCTCCGCCAGCTCGGAGAGGGACAGTCCCCGCTCGAGCCTGGTCTTGGCCAGGGTCTCCCCGTCCATGTCCACGTACTTGCCGCCCGGACCCGCGTAGATGAAGGGCGGTACGCCCTCCAGTAGATGGTCGGACAGGGTGCCGAGGGTCATGATCGGGACCGACTGCCTGATGTAGAGCACGCCGTCCTCGAGCTCGCTTCTGGAGCTCTTGAGCCCGATCACCAAGGGCGCGGCCCGCAGGGTTGCGGCCAGGGCGCGCAGCTCCCCCGCCCCCTCGGCGTTGAGGCGGTCCACGTTGGTATAGGTCTTGATGATGAGGAGCTGGTCGTCCCGGCGGGCCACCAGGTCGAACACGGCCGTCCACGGGTCCATGGGCTCCGAAGCGCAGAAGCCCGAGCGGACCAGCAGGTCCCTTGTCTCGCTGATGAGGAGCTGGCGTGTTGCTGCCACGACCTTTGGAGTGTCAGCACTTGTATATAAGAGTTGGGCCGGGGGACGGGATGCTGGACGTACATCAAGTCTCATTTCGATTCTCGGATATAGTTTTGCTAACCCCGGTTCTAAATGTCCAGATTTAGAACCACCATTCTCGTTTTTTCTGGACCAGCAGGACCATCCCATTCACGTGCCGCGCGGCTTAAATACACCCTCTCCCCTTCCAGTGGCCGTGTCAGACAACCCCGCAGGGAAGTTGGATGGGACCTCCGTCCTCGTGACGGACGAGCGAGCCGCCAGCACGCTGTACAACAAGGGAAGCCACGGCATCCCCGAGTCCGGCGGAGGCCTGCGACTGTCGCTGATGGAGGCGGCGTACCTGGTGGACGCGGGTCGCCTGGCCGTGGAGGACGACCAGGGCGGCACGATCGACCTGGAGGACCTGATCTCCGCTGGCGGCAGGTCCGACAGGGCCTTCGAGGTCCGGTACATCGTCTACAGGGACATGAGGGAGCGGGGCTACCTGGTCAAGCCATCCACCACCCCCGGGGTCGACTTCGAGGTCTTCCCCCGGGGAGGGTCCCCCAAGGACGCGGCACGCAAGTGGCTTCTGGCGGTCTCCGAGCGGGCCTCCTTCAAGACCGAGCCCTTCCTGGACATGCTGCATCGTGCGGAGGGCTTCGGATGTCGTGTGCTCATCGGCGTGGTGGACGAGGAGGGTGACGTGACCCACTACGTTGCCCAGCTGCGGCAGATGTCGGGTACGCTCCCCGGCGAGGGCGAGGGCTCCCTGGAGGGCTGGGCCTTCGAGGACCGTGTGCTGGCCTTCGACCTGGAGGCGGCGGCAGGCCTGGCGCCGCCCGGCCACCTGGGCCGCCGGATGGGGGACGTGCACCAGCTGAGCCTGATCGAGGCCACCCATCTCATGGAGACGGGCCATCTCCGACTGAAGGACGCGGGAACGGGCGGGCCTTTGGAGGAGGAGGAGTTCCTCCGGAGGGTCCGCCAGCGCCGACCCGACTTCGACCTGCGGTACAAGGTCTACGCGGACCTGCGGGAGAAGGGCCTCGTCGTCAAGACGGGCTTCAAGTACGGCACCCACTTCCGCGCCTACGACGGGGACCCCGACTCGAACCACGCCCGCTTCCTGATCCACGCCGTGCCCCGCGACCTGGAGACTTCCTGGCCCGAGCTCTCGAGGGCGGTCAGGCTGGCCCACGGAGTGCGCAAGGAGATGGTGTTCGGCGCCGCCGACATCGAGGCCGTCGAGTACCTCAGGATGCGCCGTGTCCGCCCGTAGGACGCACGGTTCCCACACCGTGGAATGGGGAGCAAGCCCTTAATACACAAAAGCTCACATTCTCGATGCTGGTGGACCCCATGCGCAAGCTCCTGCCAGCGATTCTGAGCCTAATCATCGTAGCCATCCTAGCGTCCCCGGTCACTGCGTTACCCCCCGCATCCTTCACGGACCAGGACGCCATGGACCTCCTCGGCCATACCTTCGACGAGGAGTACTGGACCGCCGAGGACATCCCCTTCGAGAAGGACGGGGCGGAGATGTCATTCTCCATGTCCTACGCCTCGTACAAGTCCGTCGACACCTTCCTGATCGCCTTCAACACTCACGAGAAGAACGACAATGTCTCGACCCTGCCCTACCAATTGTTCGGTCTGCACTACTACACCGAGGGCGGTTTCGAGGTGTTCATCGGCGCCGTCCTGGCCTTCCTGATGGCCTTCAACGACACCTACGACGGCACCGGGCCCGGCCAGAACGGGCTGCCGGACCCCGGCCACGAGGACTACTACTACATCATCCCCTTCGGCGTGGGCAACACCCTGGAGGAGGAGAACTACGCACCCATCGTGGAGACCCTCCCCGTCGAGAAGCTGGGCGAGGGTCACTTCAGGTTCGGCCAGAGGTACACCAACCTGTACGCCAAGATCATCGGCGCCAACAACCCAGTGGAGTTCCTTCTTTCCACCGCCTTCCCCCTCTACATCGCCAGGTTCAGCGAGCTGACGGTCGAGTACGATGTCAGTATCGACGAGGAGACGGGCAAGATCACCGCCGAGACCTTCTACACCATAGGCCAGGTGACCAACCTCTGGCTCTGGGGCCAGGAGGTGGACCCCCAGTCCCTCCCAGAGGATATGGGGCTGGCGGCCGTGCACTACGTGGTGCCAATGGTCAACGGTATCATGGTCACCGACGCGGACGGCGCGTTCGATGTCGACGGTGGCATCACCGAGGTGATGGACGAGGACATCACCATGAGCGTCAACGACGGCCAGGAACGGGCCTTCACCATCGGCCACCGGGGCAGTTACGACCTCATCGACGAGGGCGACGGGACCAAGAAACGCCAAGGGGAGGATGCCACGGCCCTCACCCTCGAGGCCAAGCCCGCCGACGCGCTCCTGGTGGCATGGCAGGCTGCCCTGAGCCGGGATATATTCTGCACCGCCGCATGGGCGGTCTCCGAGTCCCTCCAGGACATCTACGTTGGGCCCAAGGCCCTGTATCAGGCGGCCCCCCTCACCATCTTCGCGGCGACGCCCCTCTGGTACGCCACCGCCTTCCCCGGATGGCAGGGCTACCGGGTCGAGCACGACCCCACCTACACCTGCTACGCCGACGTGGCCTACGAGACCCCCTCCGAGGAGAAGGCCCCGGGCTTCGAGGCGGCGATAGTCCTCATGGCCATCGCGGTGCCCACGGTGGTGTACTTCAGCGCCCGGAAGCTGCGATGAGCAGCGATGCGCAAAGGCCAAATGGGGTAAATCCCATCAGTCAGCCATGGTAACCCTGAGGGCACCCGACGGCGCGACCCTGGGCCAGCGGCCCTTCGTGATGGGCATCCTCAACGTGACCCCGGACAGCTTCTCCGACGGGGGTGAGTTCGCGGGGGACGTGGCCATCGAGCACGCCCGCCGCATGGTGGCAGAGGGCGCCGACATCATCGACATCGGTGGAGAGTCGACCCGCCCCGGTTCCGACCCGGTCCCGATGGAAGAGGAGATGTCACGCATCATGGCCGTGCTGGAGGCAGTGGTCGCCATGGGGGTCCCCGTATCCATCGACACCACCAAGGCGGAGGTGGCGCGCTGGGCCCTGGACGCGGGTGCCGCCATGGTGAACGACGTGTCCGCCTGCCGCTTCGACCCCGATATGGCACCCCTCGTGGCCGGGAGGGGTTGCCCCCTGGTGCTCATGCACATGCTGGGCATGCCCAAGGACATGCAGGACGATCCCCGGTATCCCCGGGGTGTCATCGAGGAGATCACAGAGTTCTTCCGCGAGCGGCTGGAGGTCGTGTCCGCGGCCGGCGTGGACCGGGACGCGGTCATACTCGACCCCGGCATCGGCTTCGGCAAGACGGTGGAGCACAACCTCCAGATACTCAGGTACCTGGGAGCCTTCCGGGAGATCGGCCCCCCCCTCCTCGTGGGCGTGTCGAGGAAGCGGTTCATCGGACAGATCACCGGTCGTGCCGTTGACGATCGGAAGGCCGGTTCCCTCGCGGCCGCGCTCATCGCGGCCAACCACGGCGCTGCAATCCTGAGGGTGCACGACGTGGCTGACACGGTGGCTGGTTTGCGTGTAATGCAGGCCTTACGGAAGGTCGACGAACCGTAGTGTTACATTCGGTCGGCCAGAGCCCTTGATGAGGTCCCCTACTCGTCCCGTATTTGTTTAGCATGCTAAAAAGTGTAATGGTTTTCTTCCATGGTCACTTTCACCGACCCCCCCTGTCTGGGTATTTAAAGGATAATGCCCTACATTAACAAGATGAAGCTGGCGAAAACCGTCACAGCAAAGGTATACCAACCTACCGCGAGGAAGCGTAAGGCCCTCGAAGCACTCTGGAGGTCCTGGAAGGATGCCCTCGGGTTGAAACATGATTATGCGGTCCTTCGTGAGAAGACGGCCCTCCCCTCATATTACTGCCGCGAGCTATCATGGAAGATCAAGGAAGGTGTCGATGCACCTGTCGGGGTTCCGAAGGACGCCCTCAAGCTCCTACCAGGAGGCGCTTTCGCGCCCTGGTTCGCATCCATTCCCACTCCCGATGGCAGGATCTGCCTTCCCCTACGCATGTCCAGGGGCCACAGCAAACTCCTTGCCGAATGCGATATCTGTGACAGCCAGCTCATCAAGCGCGGGAAGGAG
>JAUVEQ010000426.1 GCA_030594725.1 Methanobacteriota archaeon | reverse complement strand
CCTCGCCGAGAGAACATCGAGGAGATGGTCGCCGAGGCCGTCCTGGAATCCCTCGAGGACTACCCGAACTTGGACCTGAGCGAGGTGGACAACCATGTTCTCTCGTACTTCTCGGACCACTTCGCTGGCCAGCTGGCGGCCTCTTGGATCCCGAACGACTACCTGGGTCTGACCCCGAAGGGCATCACCAGGGTCGAGAACGGCGGGGCGGGTCCCGGCACCGCCATCAGGGCCGCATATGCGATGGTGGCCTCGGGTCTGTCCGACCTCACGCTGGTCACGGGCTTCGAGAAGCAGGGCGAGGTCAGTTCGGCCAAGGCGAACGAGTTCATTGCCCTTGCCTCCGATACCGATTTCGACTTCCCCGTGGGCGGTTACTACACGGGCTACTACGCGGCGATGATCACCCGCCACATGTACCTCTACGGGACCTCCGAGGAGGACATGGCCAAGGTAGCCGTCAAGAACCGCAACTACGCCCTGGACAACCCCTATGCCCAGTGGCCCGTGGAGAACGATTTCAAACCCATCACCGAGCAGGACGTGCTGGACAGCCGCGTGGTGGCGTGGCCCCTCAAGATCCTGGACTGCTGCCTGCTGTCGGAGGGAGCGTCCTGCATCTGGCTTGCCTCCGAGGACGTTGTTCACAAGTACACCGACGAGCCCGTATGGTTCTCGGGCCTGGGCCTGGCCTCGGATATGATGAGGCCCGGTGACCGTCCGGACAACCCGGGTTTCGCTGGCCTGTTCCCGGATGAGTACGACGCGTATCCCAGCCATGCTATCAAGCCCCGGGAGCCCTACCCGGACATCGCCAACTTCGGCGCGTGTCGGATGGCGGCCCGGGAGGCCTACAAGATGGCAGGCATCGACGACCCGTACAAGCAGATCGACTTCTTCGAGATCCACGACGCCTACGACAGCGCCGAGCTCCAGACCTACGAGGACCTGGAGCTGTGCAAGCGCGGTCACGGCAAGGACCTGATCCATGAGGGGCAGACCTACGTGGACGGTGACGTACCGTGCAACGTGTCCGGCGGCCTGCAGGGCTTCGGTCATCCGGTGGGCTCCACCGCCATCGGTCAGACCGTCGAGTGCCTGTGGCAGCTCACCGGGCGCATCGGCGAGAAGCATCTCTCTGACAAGACCCAGATCGATGGCGCAGAGGTGGGCCTTAACCACAGCCATGCAGGCACCGGTACGGCCCTGGCAGTGATGATCTTGGACCGCGAGAAGGACAGGAGGTGGTGAAGTGAGCGAGGATCGCATCATCAAGGAGAAGAAGGCTGACCCGAAGTGGAAGGACTGGGGACGCCTGGGCAAGTGGGAGGTCGCGGGCTGGCGCATCGTCGAACGGGACGAGGGCCAGCGCAGTGACCAACTGGCGCCCCGCACCTACATGGTCATCGACAGGCCATGGGACGTGATGTACACCCACTCCTACGGGCGCGTGTCCCAGTTCTTCATGGGCCTCCTGGAGAAGAAGCTGATGGGCACCAAGTGCCCCAAGTGCGGTGACGTATTCTGTCCCCCCAGGGCCCATTGCTGGCAGAACGACTGCAAGCTGGAGGAGACGGATTGGATCGAGATGCCCCTGGTGGGCACCCTCCACAGCTACGCCATCATGGCCTTCGGAGGAGAGGCGTTCTTGGACCAGCTCCCATTCATCCTGGCCTACGTCCGCGTGGACGGTGCCAACACCATGATCGCAGGCCGCCTCGCGGGCATAAGGCCCGAGGACGTGGAGTGCGACACCCGGGTGAAGATCAAGTTCATCGATGAGCCCACCGGCAACCCCATGGACATCTACTTCGAGATGGATGGAGAGCCAGAACACTCCAAGCCCGAGGAGCAGAAGGCTCGCATCCGGGAAAAGCTCAAGCCCATCGAGGAGTGGGTCGCCGAAAGGAAGAGGGGTTGAGGTCGGGCCTCCGCTGGAGGATCGGGTCCGAGGACCACACGCTCAATCTGATCCCGGTATTCGGGCCTATCGAGCTCGTGATATAGCCGCAGGTACTGCTCTGTGAGGGGCTCGCTCATGTTCGCGACCTGGGCGATGGCGAGTACCGAGAGCCCCCGTCTTGCCGGGATGGCCACCCGTCCGAACGCATCCACAAACCTCTGGATGGCCGCGAAGGAGTGATGTGTCCTCATCTTGATCTCGGTGTATGGCGTCCCCTTCACCCACCACTCGACGATCCTAACCTTGTGCGTCTGTCCCTTCCCGGTCCCGATCATGACCCCCCGCAGGGGGAGATAAACCCCCATCTCCCGGTAGTATCTGACGTCCCGCTTGATCGTGCTGACATCGCAGCGGAGAAGCCGGGCGGCATCCGCCTCCGTCAGGTACCCACCCTTCTTGGCAGCTTCTGTTGTAATCCTGGAGAGTATGACGCGTCGCAGGGCCTGCGTCCCACCCTCCCCGAGCACCTCGAGGTCCTCCTCGCCCGCGTCCAAGGTGACCGTTACTGGAACTATCCTGCACTGGCTCAGCGGCTTCCCTGCGGGCTCCCTTGATGCCACTACCAGGACCTTCATCTGTCCTATGCGTGGTGGGTCTTACTGGAACTCATGCCC
>JAUVEQ010000409.1 GCA_030594725.1 Methanobacteriota archaeon | reverse complement strand
GATGACCAGGGCCAGCAGGTAGGCGGAAGTGTACGCGAAGGGCGCCCCGATGAAGGTGAACAGCAGGAAGCCTCCAATGATGACCGCCATCACCACCAGGGCCCGGAGGACCTGGTATGAGATGGTGTCCTTCAGGGCCCGCCTCTCGCTCCCAGGGCTGTGTATCGGGAGCGAGGCTTCCTCTATGAGGCGGAAGACCTGACGGACCATGGCCACCAGGGCCGTGATGATGAACACGGAGGCCACCACGATGAGCAGGGTCTGGAAGAGCTGCTGGTAGTCAGGACCCAGACCCAGGGCGTCCAGGATCTCATCGGTGTACGCTAGGCCGAGGCGCAGACCCAGGGCGACGCACAGCACCAACACGGCCTCAAGCAGTATGTCCCTCACGCGGTGCCTGACGGTCTCGGAGAACCGGTCCGTTACGACGCCCCTCGCCCGCAGCTGGTTGATGGTCAGCGTGATGAAGGCGGCATACCTCTTGAAGGACTCTGGTGACCTGTGCTCCACGAAACCTATCACGGAGGCCTGGTGTTTGGAGAGCTGGGTCCCAATCACGATGGTCACGATGGACGCCGCCACTATCGTGGGGTACAGGAAGTCGCTGATGACCCCGCTGTTGAGGCCCTCCCTGGCGATGATGAAGGAGAACTCTCCCAGGACCACTATCATCAGGCCCACCTGCATCGCCGTCTTGGCCGATACACCGAACAGGAAGGTCACTGTGGTGGCGAGGGTCAACTTGGCCACTATGAAGACGGCGACGATGACCAGGACGGGGAGCCAGTAATCCAACAGGACCTGAGGGTCGAACAGCATGCCGATGCTGATGAAGAACACCGCGGCGAACACGTCCCGTATGGGGCGGACCTCATCCGATATGGCCCTTCGCTGGGGCAGCTCCCCCAGGACCGCCCCCGCCACGAAGGCCCCGATGGCCGGGGAGAAGCCCACCAGGAGGCCCAGGAGGGCGAAGCCGAAGCACAGGCCCAGGGCCGTCATGAGCAGCAGCTCCCGGGAGCCTGTCTTCACGGCGTACCTGGTGAACCTGGGCGCGATGAGGAGACCGAATGCCAGGAAGAGGACGACGAACAGCCCGATGTTGACCACGGTGATGAGCAGGCCCTCGAGCCTCAACTCCCCCGTGGCGGAGATACCGGTGATGAGGGTCAGGATGACCACCACCGCCAGGTCCTCGACTATCAGTATGCCGATGACGATCTGGCTGGACCGCTTCCCCAGGGCCTTTCGCTCCATTATCCCCTTGGTGATGACCACGGTGCTGCTGATGGCGATCATCGCACCGAGGAAGAACGAATCCACGTCCGACCAGCCGAACGCCAAGCCCAGGCTGTAGCCGATCAGGACCATCGACACGATGACGATGGTGCCTGTCACGATGGCCACGAGGCCAGTGCTCCGGAGCCTGCTCAAGCTGAAGGAGAGGCCCAGGGAGAACATGATGAAGATTATGGCCAGTCCGGCCAGGGCGTCGATGACATCGATATTCTGGATCGGAGGGAAGAAGGCCACATATGGACCGATGAGGATGCCCGCAAGGAGGTAGCCGAGGACGATGGGCTGCCGTAGGCGGTGGAACAGGAGGATGATGAACGCCGCTACAACGATGATAATGGAGAAGTCTACGAGGAGTGCCGCCTCATCGCCCACCATGCTATCAAGCAATTGACATCCGGGTATTTCAGCTTTGGCCGACGGACAGGCAGGAGACCTGGCCTACTGGGGCATGACGCCGTGCCTGCGCCTCGGCAGCTCCAGGTCCTTGCTCTCGTACGCCTCGAACCGGTCTATCAGGACCGAGCGCAGCTCGTTGGGGTGGGCCATGTCGTCCACGATGAGCTCGGAGGCGATGTGGTAGACGTCGATGTCGTCCTTGTACTCCTGACGGAGCTCCTGGATCTTGGCGGGCCTGTCCTTGGGCTCGAGGGCCATGATCTTGTTGTAGAACACGGCGTTGATCGCCGCCTCCGGACCCATCACGGCGATCATGGCGGTGGGCAGGGCGATGCACACGTCGGGCCTGAAACCGGGGCCAGCCATGGCATAGAGGCCCGCGCCGTACGCCTTGCGAACGATGACCGATATCTTCGGCACCGTCGCCTCGGACACCGCGTAGATCATCTTGGCGCCGGCCCGGATGATGCCGTCCCGCTCCACGGCGGTCCCTATCATGAAGCCGGGCACATCGGCCAGGAACAGCAGTGAGATGTTGAACGCGTCGCACAGCTGGATGAACTTGGTGGCCTTGATGGCGCTGGCCGCGAAGAGCACACCACCCTTGACCTTGGGCTGGTTGGCGATGATGCCGATGGGCTTGCCGTCCAGCCTGCCGAAGCCAACGATGATCTCGGGGGCGAACAGCCGCTTGATCTCCCAGAAGCTGTGCCGGTCGATGATCCTGTCGATCAGCTCGTACATGTCGAAGGGCATGTTCTCGTTGGTCGGTATGACCGATTCCAACGTCTTCGGGTCCTGGGCGGGCGCCTCGGGATGGATCTTCTGGGGCTTGTCGTCCGAGCTTGACGGGAAGTAGGTGATGTACTTGCGCACCGCCTCGATCGCCTCCGCCTCCGTCTGGACGAGCATGTCACCGGAGCCGGACACCGTGCAGTGCATGCGGGCGCCGCCCATCTCCTCCAGCGTCACCTTCTCCCCGATCACCATCTCGGCCATCCGGGGCGAGCCCAGGTACATGCTGGCCCTCCCCTCGACCATGATGGTTATGTCGCAGAA
>JAUVEQ010000415.1 GCA_030594725.1 Methanobacteriota archaeon | reverse complement strand
GCCCGCATCCTCATGTTGGAGAACCACAGGTGGTGCCCGGCGATCGTCGTGTTGGCCTCCTCGACGCAGGCAGTGTGGAGCAGGTGGCCGCAGCCGGGGCAGGTAGCGCGGAACGCGGGGACGGGACGCTTGTCCCGTCCCGTTCTGCCGCGCTCGCCCTACAGCTCCTCCATCTCCACAGGCTCCAGCTCCTCCTCCGGCGGCATCGACGGAGGCAGGGCCTGGGTCTGACTGCGCATCATCAGGAGCATCGCCAGCAGCACCGCCACCAGCACGACGACCAGGATGAGCAACACCATGTTGACCGTGCTCGCGCCCATCTGCTCCTCCTTCGCGTCCTGTACCCCGCCCTCTATCTCGGTCTGGGCCTTGTACAGGTCGGCGTCCAGCTCCTGGACGTCGGTGATGATGCCGTCCAGCTTCTCCAGCGCCGTGTCGATCCCCTCCAGATCCGCAGTGGCGTTCGCTTCGAAGGTGCGCACCGAGGCGGCGATGGCAGCCAGCTTGGCCGCTATCGCCTCGTCGTGGTCGGAGAGGTTGCCAGACAGCGCCTCCAGGTGGTCGCCCAGCTCGGCGAGGGTCTGCTCGTTGAGGTCGGAGAACAGCGTGGACAGCGCGGCGATGTCCTCCCTGACCTGGGAGACGGCGGAGGCCAGCGATGTGAGGTCGCCGGAGATGCCGTTCAGGTCGGACCGGACGGTGCCGAGGTCGCTGGATATGCCGGAGAGGCTGCTGTCGATGGTGTCGAGGCGCGCGGTGAGGGCGGCCGGGACCTCGTCCACGTCCAGGATACCGTCGTTGTCGTCGTCGGGGTCGGCGTTGTCGCCGATGCCATCGCCGTCCGAGTCCTCGTGCTCGGCGGGGATCCATGGGAAGGCGTCGTCCGAGTCGCTGACGCCGTCATTGTCGGCGTCGAGGACCATCATGTAGATCTCGCGATAGTCGCTACGGTAGTCTGCCCAGACGATGGTGTCCCTGTAGATCGCCGGAAACCATGAGAGGCCGAGGTTGGTGGTTATCCTCGTCTCCAGGCAGCTCTCAAGGTCGAACATATACACGTCGTGATGGGCGTTCCTGGAATCGTAGTAGACCACCCTTCCATGGCTCACCCTGGGTTCGTATTGGTGGTTCGCGTCGGTGGTCAGCCTCCAGGTGCCATGATTGGTTTTGTAACAGTAGATGTCCCAGTTGCCATTCCTGACGTCCTGCCACACGATCCAATCGCCGTGGATGTCCGGATTATACTGGTCAGAGGCCTGGGTCTCGATGGCGGTCTCGGCACCGGTGTGGATGTTGACACTGTAGATGTCCCAGTTGCCGTTCTGGTCGGTCTGGTAGACCACGTCCGAGCCGTAGATCGCTGGCTGCATCTGATGGCTGGTGTGGGTGGTGAGCTGGGTCTGGGCTAGCGTGGGGATGTAGACCATGTAGATGTCCGCATTGCCGTTCCGGGAGTCCTGCCACACGACATAGTTGCCGTAGATGTCCGGATAATACTGATGAGCGGTGTTGGTGGTGACGCGGGTCTCCGCGTCGTCGCTGATGTTGTACATGTAGATGTCCCAGTTGCCGTTCCGGAAATCCTGGTAGACTATCCTGTCCCCGTAGACCCGGGGGTAATACTGGAGTGCCGTGTTCGTGGTGACCCTGTTGACAGCACCGGTATCGAGGTCCTTGTAGTACACGTCGTGGTCGGTGCCTGTATGTGCATGCCAGGCCACGATGTCACCGTACACGTCCGGATAGAAATTGTTATAGGAGCTGGTGTAGAGCCCCTCCTCGATACCGGGAGGCGGCTCGGCGGCGGCCGGGGCCGCCAGCAGGCCCACCAGTCCGGCGGCCAGCATCATGCTCACGATCACAACGGTCAGGACCCTTGAACGACTCACCCTGTTTCTCATCCATCTCACCCTCTTGCATCTCAGTTTCGAACACTTCGGTTGATCTGCGTTCGACCGGGGACGGCACCGAGAGGAAACCCCCGGGACCCCGCCTCGTCTGGAAGCGATGCGGTCCTCGCATGAAGCATCGGTGGACAAATCGTGGCGCTGCCCCACCCCGGAGAACGTGGGGAACTGGACGGGGCCCACGTTATACTTGCCGGTGATTTGGATGCTGCCGCGTCGAGGAGGGAACCTACCAGGGCAGTCACACGAGGACACGGGGACGGGACCCCCGTCCCCCCCGGGTCGCTTCGCTCCAGGACACGGTCCCCACCATCGGGCCGTGACACACGTCCCGCCCCGCTACGCCAGCATGTACCTCCCCAGCTCCGCGGACCCGGTCACCATCACCCCCCGCCTCCCCTGTGCTCATCGAGCACCTCGTTCGCATTCCTGTCGCACTCGGAGATCCACGCGTTCCCCCTGGGGACCCATACGAACCTGACGTCCTCGAACCCGGCCCTCAGGCGATGGACCTCCGCGAGCATCGTCCTCAGGTGAGGCTTGGTCACTCGCCACTCGCCATTGATCTGGTTGATGCAGAGCTGCGAGTCCGAGTGGACCCGCACCCTTCCCCTGCTTCGGGCCAGGCAATCCTTCAAAGCCCTGACTATCGCCGTGTACTCGGCCACGTTGTTCGTCTGGCGTCCGATGTAGGCCGCATCCTCGACGAGCACCTCTCCCGAAGCCGGGTCCATGATCATCCAGGCCGAGGCGGCGGGGCCAGGGTTCGTGGGCCCGGCTGCGCCGTCGGTGTAG
>JAUVEQ010000197.1 GCA_030594725.1 Methanobacteriota archaeon | reverse complement strand
GAACTTCTCCTTCGAGATCGAGCTCATCGAGGGGGTGAACAACATCCGCCTCGTCGCCACCGACCTCGTGGGGAACGTTGGAGCCGTCACGGTCCGGCTCTACCTGGATGTCACGCCGCCCGGCCTTGACCTGCCGGGATTCCTCTGGAACGAGGATGAGGACACCTTCGACACGATGTACACCAACCAGCGCACCTTCATGCTCCGCGGCAGTACCGAGCTGGGAGCGGAGATCCACATCGACGGTGAGGCCTACGATGCGGACGAGCTGGCCAGGTTCTCGGCGGAACTGACCCTGGAGGAGGGCGAGAACGTCCTCGTGGTCCTGATCACGGACCGGGCGGGGAACGAGTTCACCACCGACCTGACCATCATCCTCGACACCTACGCGCCGCAGCTCGAGGTGAAGACGCCCAAGGACAGGTCCCGGACCTCGAACGACTACGTTTGGGTCTCGGGCACCGTCACCCCCGGCGACCTGATCACCATAGGAGAGCACACATCGGTCTCCGATAACGGCACCTTCCGCATCAAGGTGAGCCTGGACGACGCCCTGAACCTGCTCGTCATAACGGCCAGCGACGAAGCTGGCAACCAGGTCGCCGTGGAGAGGCTGGTGTTCCTGGTGGAGGATACCGCGGGCATCACGGGCAACGCCATCCTCGACGAGAACTGCCAGAGCCTCCTCCTGGTGATGGTCATCGTCATCATCTCCCTCGGCGTGATCCTGGCGTTCGCTTGGAGGGAGGAGGATACCCTGGACCGCCGGGAACATCAACTTGAGGGCGTTCTGGAGGAAGATCACATCGAGCTCGACAAGCCCCAACTCGAGCCAACCGCGGGTTACCTCGAGTACGACCCGACCAGCCCCACCGGCCGAAAGCCGGAGTTCGAGGATAGCCAGGACGAGGACTACGTCTCGATGGACGAATTCAAGCGAGAGATGGAGCGCCGGGGCCAGTGAGCCCGGTCGTGCCTCACTCTATGTAGAAGTACTCCCCTGAGGCCTTCTGCTCTCGGTCCAGCCGGGATCCGTTCTTGTTGATCCGGGGTCGCTTGGTCTCGAAATCCCTCCGGAAGGTCACGGAGGCGTTCTTCAGGAAGGAGTTCATGCCCTCCCGTAGCCCGAAGGGCCCCGCGCCGTGTCCCTTCACCGAGGGCTCTCCGTCGAAGACCATGATGCTGTCCGAGACCAGGTCGATGAAGTACACGTCATGGTCGACGACGAGGGCGCTGCGGCCCGTCTTCTCCATTACCCTCCGGATGGTCTTGGCCGCCTCCATCCTCTGGTTCGAATCCAGGTAGGCCGAGGGCTCGTCCAGGAGATAGATGTCGGCCTTGGCCATGAGCGCAAGGGCGATGGAGACACGCTGCAGCTCCCCTCCCGAGAGGCTGTCCACATCCTTGAGGTAGAGCCTTCGCAGGTTCAGGGGCACCTCGATCTCGGCCTGGAAGAAACCGGATTGCATCTCCTCGGCACGGGTGCTCCACAGGAGCTCCTCGACAGTTCCGGTGTAGTCACCCTTGATGTACTGGGGCTTGTACGCCACCTTGACGTCCACGTCGATCTTGCCCTCCGAGGGTTTGAGGACGCCGGCCAGCATCTTCACGAAGGTGGTCTTCCCGGTGGCGTTGGGGCCCACCACCCCCGCCACCTCGCCAATGTGGATCTGTCCGGGTTCGGTGACAAGCTGGAAGGCGGGATAGTTCAGGACCAGCCTGCCGTAATCGATGAGCACGGGCGTATCCCACTCCTTCCGCGGGGGTCGGCTCTCGAACTTGATCTGACGGTTGCGGAAGCGGATGTTCTCCTCCTTCAAGAAGCCCTCCAGGTACACGTTGATGGCGGCACGGACGGAACGGGGAAGGGTCATGACGCCGTACGTCCCCTCCTCTCCGTACATCAGGTGGACCTGGTCCGCGAGGGAATCAAGGACCGCCAGGTCGTGCTCGATGATGAGCACCTGTCGGGTCTCGGAGAGCTCCTGGATCACCTGGGCAACCACCAATCGCTGGTGGATGTCCAGGTACGACGAGGGTTCGTCGAAGAAGTACACGTCCGCCTCCCTCACGATGGCGGCGGCTATGGCCATCCGTTGCAGCTCTCCACCGGACAGCGTCTCCAGTTCCTGGTCGACCACGGGACCGATCTGGAGCCGCTCGACCACCTCGTCCATGACGCCCCGTTCGTCCACCATTTCGAGCAGTTTGCGGACCTTTCCCCTGAACAGCTTGGGGAGCTTGTCCACGTACTGGGGCTTCAGCGAGACCTTGATCTGCTGGTCGGCGACCTTCCTCAGGAACTCGTACATCTCGGTGCCCGCGTACATCTCGAGGACCGGGTCCCAGGAGGGTCTGTCCAGCAGGTTCCCCAGGTTGGGCACCAGGGTCCCGGAGAGGATCTGGAAGGCGGTGGTCTTCCCTATGCCATTGGGGCCCAGGAGGCCGATCACCCTACCCTCCTTGGGAAGGGGCAGGCGGAACAGGCGGAAGCCGTTGACACCGTACTGGTGGACAAGTTCCTCCTCCAGCTGCTCGGGAAGGTTCACGATGGTAATGGCCTCGAAGGGACACTTGTGGACGCAGATGCCGCAACCGATGCACAGCACCTCGGAGATCTCCGCCTTGTCGGACCTCTCCTTGTGGGTTATGCACTCGGACCCCTGTCGGTTGACGGGGCAGAAATAGGAGCATTCCTTGCGACATTTCACAGGCTGGCACCTGTCCCTGTCCAGCGCGGCGAGCCTCATCGGTGCCGTCGCAGGGCACGCTGGCTTAAAAGGATTTCCATACGGGAGAGGGACCATACGCGGGTCGGTTCTTCTCATCTCGTGAGTACCAGGGCTGATAAATCAGACCTTGAGTTTATATGCCCTCCAGCTGTCATCGAACTTGATGGTGGGAATGCACTCCGAACAGGTCGAGGACCCTCTACTGGACGAGACGAGCCGGCGGATCCTCCTGCTGACGTCAAAGCAGGAGCTCACCGGTCCGGCCATCGCCTACACATTGGACCTGCCCCTTGCGGAATGCTACCGGAAGGTGGCCGCCCTGGTCAGGGCCGGGTACCTCACCATCGCCGGTTACTCGGTGAACGCCCGCAAGCGAGCGCACAAGATCTACAGGGCTAAGCTTGACGGCGTAGAGGTGTACTACAGCCGTGATCGGATCAAGATGCGCGTGCCCAAGCGGGGACCTGGCATCGGTGGGATGAACATCGAGGTGATCATCCCCGAGAAGCGTACTCCGAAGTGAGCGCGCTGGCGTCGCAAGGTTTATTTACAGCCTAGGCCTAACCCTTCGTACCATGGCGAAGGAGAAGAAGGGTTCCGGTTTCCAGTCCGCTGCTGGTCTCATCCGTTACTTCGATGCAGAGGACGAGACCGCGCTGAAGATCCCACCCTGGGCGGTCATCGGCATGTGCGTGATCAGCATCTTCCTCGTCTACCTGGCCGGTTACCTCTGGCCCGTATAGGTCCGTACTGGACCCCGCCAGCGGATCATTGTCTCATTCTACCACATGACCGAGGAGGTACACCCCTTTCGCCTCGGTGAGGTGGACGGTCAGGAACTGACCCACCTTGATGTCCTCCGCCTCGGCGATGACGACGGGATTGTACCGTCCGTCCCGGGCCATCATGGTATGGGTCCCGACCTTGCCGATCTCGGTCACCATAACCTCGACCTCCTCCCCCTCGTGGAACGACAGGGCGGTCTGCGAGAGCTGCTCGACCAGCTTGGACGCCCGCCGGGTCCGCCTCTTCATCACCGCCCCCTCGATGGCCCCGTCCATCGTCGCGGCCTCGGTGCTGGGCCGGGGCGAGAACCCCTTGACGTTGGTCACGTCGGGCCTGACCTTCTTGAGCAGGGCCAAGGTGGCGTCGAACTCCTCGTCCTCCTCACCCGGGAAGCCGCAGATGATGTCCGTGTGCAGCGTCAGGTCGGGCACCGCCTTGCGCAGCCTGGCCACCAGGCCCTGGAACTCCGCGACGGTGTAGCGCCGCCTCATGAGCTCGAGCACGCGGTCCGAGCCCGCCTGGATGGGCAGGTGCACGAATCGGTAGACCCGGGGTAGACGAAGGACCTCCAAGAAATCGTCGAGGATGGGCTCCAGGCTGTCGGGGTTGAGCATCCCGACCCTCACCCTGTACTCCGAGGGCGCGTCCTCGATGGAGGCCACCGCCCGGACCAGGTCCGGAAGGGTGGTATCGCCCGGAAGGTCCCGTCCCCACGCCCCGGTGTCCTGGGCGGTGAGCTGCACCTCGCGAAAGCCCTGGTCGAGCCATCCATGGGCCGTGACCACGACCTTCTCCACCGGACTGCTCTCGAGGGAGCCCCAGGCCATCCTGGTGATGCAGTACGAGCACCGTCCCAGGCATCCACAGGCTATGGGCACGATGGCGTCGGTCCTCAAAGCAGGGTCGGGTCGGCTACCGGAATGGGTGTCGACCTTGGGGAGGAACATAGGGTCGTCGAGGAGGGATGGGTCGACCTTCCCGAGGACCTTGACCACGTCCTCAGGCTCCTGGCCTAGCACCGGAATTATCAGGTCCTCCTCGATCGCCTCGACGACCTCCGCCTGGGCCCTCGGCAGGCAACCGCCGACCAACACCATGCGGCCCGACATCGCCAGGGTGTCGATGCGGCGCAGCATGCTCCGCTCCGTCCTTCCGATCACGGTGCAGGTGTGTATGACAACGATGGAGGCGGAGGAGGCGTCGTCGGTGGTCTCCCATCCAGCCTCGTCGGCGAGGGTGCGGGTCCTCCGGCTCTCACCGTACGAAAGGGTGCAGCCGTAGCCCTCGAAGGCAACGCGGACCATGGTGACCAGAAGTAGGGCCCCCTAGATAAAAGTTGTACACTCAGTACTCGTCGGAGAAGGCCTTGTCATATGCCGTCCTGAGCATGGCATCGTCCACATGGGTATAGATCTGGGTCGTGGCGATGGTCGAGTGGCCCAGGAGCTGCTGGATGATACGGATGTCGGCCCCGTGGCGAAGGAGGGTGGTCGCCATCGTGTGCCGCAGCACGTGGGGCGTCACCGTCTTGCGGATGCCCGCGTCGTCGGCATACTTCCTGACGATGCGCTGCAGGCTCCTCGGGGTGATCCGATTTCCCGACCTGTTGAGGAAGAGTGCGCTGTGGCCCACATCGTCGCGGGCCTCCAGCCATCGGCGGAGTGCCACGGCCGTCGGCTGGGCGAAGACCACCATCCTGTCCTTGTCGCCCTTGCCCGAGACCACGGTGAGGGTCCGCTCGCCCAGGTTGATCTCCTCGCAGTCCAGGCCCGTCACCTCGGACACCCGGAGCCCGGTGTAGGCCATCAGGGTGATGATGGCGTGGTCCCGGGGATCGTGCTCGCATGCCATGAGGAGGCGGTGGGCCTCGGCCTCTGTGAGGTACTTGGGGAGGGACTTGCGCCGCTGGGGCCGGGGCAGCCCTTCGGCGGTGTCCAACCCCAGGTAAGCGAAGTAGTTCTGGAGGGCCATAGTGACCATGTACTGGGAGTTCTTCGAGTAGTCGTTGTCGGTGGAGAGGTGATGGCGGTACCGGGAGAGGTCCTCCCGGGTGATGGCCTCGGGCTCCCTACCCAGGTAGTCGAGCATCCGCTGGATGTGCCATGTGTACTGCCTGATGGTGTTGGGAGAGCGTCCCAGCTCCTCCAGGTGGTTCCGGTAAGATTCCACTGTCTCGTGCATCCCCATCAGCATCAGGTTAGACGACGTTGACTCCTAGATATATCTTTGCACCAGAATTCCAGGC
>JAUVEQ010000078.1 GCA_030594725.1 Methanobacteriota archaeon | reverse complement strand
GGTACGTGCAGGCATCACAGAGATAATCGTCACCACCAGCTACAAGGCCGGGATGATCGTGGACGCCCTGGAGGCCACGGACGTGGGGGGCATCTCCATGCTCTTCTCCTTCGAGCGTCAGCCCATGGGCACCGCCGGGGGAGTGGCCAAGACCTTGGCGTACCTGGACGACACCTTCGTGGTGATGTCCGCAGACGTGCTGGCCAACGTGGACCTGGGGGCGATGCTCGAGTTCCACAGGCGCAAGGGCGCAGATGCGACCATGGCCCTCACCACGGTGGAGAACGTCTCGGAATACGGAGTGGTCGACCTGGACGATGACGACAGGATCCAGCGCTTCCAGGAGAAGCCAAGCCCCGAGGAGGCGTTCTCGAACCTCGTCAATGCGGGCATCTACGTGCTGGAGCCCAGGGTGCTCGAGCACGTGCCCGATGGAGAGAAGTTCGACTTCTCCAGGAACCTTTTCCCCATCCTTCTGGAGAATGACCAGCCGATGTACGGCCACAAGCTGGACGGCCTGTGGATGGACATCGGCAGGCCCCGGGACCTGATACTGGCGAACCAGCGGGTGCTGACCGAGGTCCCCATACCCATGACCATGCACGCGATCCCGGACGGGGTCAAGGGCGCCTGGACCTCTGCCAGCGTCACCTACGGAGAGGGGGTGGTGGTGGAGGGCCCATCGATGCTAGAGAGCCAGGTCTCCCTGGGCGACGGCGCCAGGATCTACGGCTCCTTCCTCCACCCACGTGTGAGCGTTGGAGCGGGAGCGGTGGTGGAGGACTCCCTGATCCTCGAGGACTGCACCATCATGTCCCATGCCCATGTCACCGGATGCATCATAGACCGGGGCAGTACCATAGGCGAGGGTGCCAGTCTGACCCGGACCAACGTGGGGCGGGACACGACCGTGGGCCCCAACAGCCACCACGAGGACGCCATTTTGGGCGACGAGGCCTGACCCCCGTTCCGACGGCAAGCTTATTTCCCGAGTAACCCTATTTCGCACCATCCCAGACGCGCTCCCGGTGTCCTTATGCCCTTCAGACTGATGCTCGTCAACCACACGCCTCCCACGGCAAGCAACGACGTGGACGCGGTGGCCGCCGCCTTGCTCAGGGACATAGGCCTGCTGCCTGGAGGCTTGGAGGTCCCCTCCACCGCGTCGCGTCGTCGCAGGGGAAGGCCTCGAAAGGGCAAGGTGGACCTCAAGGGCGCGATGGACCCACCCCGGCCGGGCGAGGAGGTCCTCTCATCGGTACCGTACCGGATGACCATAGATTGCTTCATGCGCCATCCGGACAAGGGGTTCACCGTCGAGGAGCTGGAGGATCGCCTCGACGCCTCCAGGCCCACGGTGTATCGCCACCTGCTCAAGTTGAGGGAGCTGGACCTGCTCACCATCATGGAGGATGACAGCGGGTCGGGCCATCGACGCCTGTACTGCCTTCGCTTCGGTAGGCCAACAAAGGCCTGGCGCTTCGTTGACGTCAACGCTGAATGCGCCCTGGAGACCCTCCGGGAGATGGTGGACCTTGTCTGGAGCGAGCGGCCGCGTCGGGGAGGCGACCAGCGCAATGCAGGCCTCGTGCTGGACCGCACCAGCTCCCACATCTCCTTCCGACTGTCCCTCAGCGAGCTCACCCCCATTGACCCGAACGCCAGCCCCGACGACCACCTGATCAAGTTCCTGGAGGCTGTGGGCTACATCACGCCATGGAGCAAGACCGGGGCCAAGGATGCGATAAGCGAGAGCCTGGCATACCGGCTTTTCAAGGAGTGTCTCCTGGACAGGCCCGACCGGAGCTGGACGATGCGGGAGCTCATGGCAGTCCTCGACACCTCCAAGCCCACGCTGTACCGGCACCTGAAGAAGCTGGAGAGCCTGGACATAATGGAGCGGGGCCTCCGGGGCGAGTCGCCAAGGTCCTCGAAGGCCTTCCGGATAAGGTACGGGGACCTCTCGAAGGCATGGAACTTCACCGAGGAGCACGCCCTGCAATCCCTCCGGTCCTACCGTCAGACGGTGGAGCACCTGGAGGCATTGCTGGAGGATGGGCGCTGAGACGATCACACGACGCGCAGAGACGACATGGACTTTCCAGGAGGGATACCAGTGACGAAGGAGACCGTACCCAAGCTGACACCCGGCTCCCGGTACCGGGTGATGTCGATGATGACCCGGGACGAACCACTTGAGACCGAGGGGACCTTCAAGGGCTATTCCATGGTGGGTAACATAGACGCACTCGTCATCGATATCACCCCGAAGGGAAAGGAGAAGGGAAAGGAGAAGGGCAAAGGGAAGGGGAAGCAGGCCAAGGGCGGTAAGGAGGAGGAGCAACTGCGGCTCATCCCGACCCAGATGGTGATATTCATCGAGATCCTGGACCAGATGGAGGAGAAGAAGGAGGAGGAGGAGGCCTCCACCTCCAGGTACTACATGTGAGGGGGCAACGCCGACGCCTGCCGTGACCCAGGACGAGTCCACCCTCCTCGAGGCGGCGTCCCGCCTGTACCCGGTGACGGTGGAGCAGCTGCGAAAGGAGGTCCGCATGCGTCCGGGCGCCTTCGACCTGGCCATGCGGGGACTGGTCAACAAGGGATTCGTCCAACTGGAGCCCCTGGAGGACTGCACCTACGTCCGGCCGATGGCCTCAGTCGGACCCGGTCCACCGCCCCTGCCCAAGGACGAGAACGACCCGGCATTCATGTGACCGGCCCGGGGCACTGGCAAAGCCTTATCTACATGGACTTGATTCTGCTGCCGACGGGGAGTCCAGCAACCTAAGGACTAGACCGTCAGATGTTGAGGTGAGACCATGGAATGGACCTACTGGGCCCTTGGCCCCATCGCGGGGGCGATCGCGTTGGTCATCGTCGTGGTCCTGGTGCTACAGCTGCGGAAGGAGAGCCCAGGCAACGAGACAATGCAGAAGATCTCCAAGATGATCCAGGAAGGGGCGATAGCCTTCCTGACCCGCGAGTACAAGACGCTGGTGATATTCATCGCGATCGTGGCGATCATCCTGGCCATCGCTGGCTTCGCCTCGGATCTGATGACCCCCTACATGTCGGTGGCATTCGTTGCCGGCGCGATATGCTCTGCATCCTCGGGCTACATCGGCATGAGGGTGGCAACCTCCGCCAACGCCAAGACCGCCGAGGGTGCCAGGCAGAGCCTGAACAAGGGCTTGACCGTCGCCTTCAAGGCGGGTTCCGTCATGGGCTTCACCGTGGTGGGACTGGGCCTGCTGGGCGTGTCCATAGTGTTCGCCGTGTTCTACGCGGTGTTAGAGGTCCCCTGGGAGGACCTGATCCTCATCCTGTTCAGCTTCGGGTTCGGGGCCAGCTCCATAGCGCTCTTCGCCCGTGTTGGCGGTGGCATCTACACCAAGTCCGCCGATGTGGGCGCCGACCTGGTGGGCAAGGTCGAGGCGGGGATCCCCGAGGACGACCCCCGGAATCCCGCCGTGATCGCCGACAACGTGGGCGACAACGTGGGTGACATCGCGGGCATGGGTGCCGACCTCTTCGAGTCGTACGTGGACTCCATCATCGCGGCAATCGCCCTATCCGTAGTCTTCGTCTCCTGGGCCTACGGGCTCGAAGAGGGCGACCCCGGTTTCTGGGACAAGGTGGACATCTACATAGTCCTGCCCATCGTCATCGCAGGAGGTGGCATCCTTGCCTCGATAGTAGGCACGCTATTCGTGAGGACCAGCGGGGACAAGCCCGACCAGGCCATCCTCCTGGCTGCCCTGCGCAGGGGTGTCTACATCGCAGCCGTCCTGGTCGTGTTGGTGAGCATCGCCCTTGTGTTCTTGACCACCGGGATGGACGACGGGATCACGGGATACGACGCGAAGATCATCTATGCCCTGATCACCGGACTCGTGGTGGGCATCCTCATCGCGGTTACCACCGAGTACTACACCTCGGACCACTACAAACCCACCAGGGAGGTGGCAAAGTCCGCTGAGACGGGAGCTGCCACCCTTATCATCTCCGGACTGTCGCTGAGCATGCTGTCGACCTTCTTCCCCATCATCTTCGTTTCTGTGGGTATCATCGTAGCCAACGAGCTGGCGGGCCTGTACGGCATCGCCATCGCCGCCGTGGGCATGCTGTCCACCCTGGGCATCACCCTCTCCACCGATGCCTACGGTCCCGTCGCCGACAACGCGGGAGGCATCGCTGAGATGGCCCACATGGATCCCGAGGTCCGGGAGCGGACCGACGCCCTCGACTCACTGGGCAACACCACCGCCGCCACCGGCAAGGGCTTTGCCATTGGCTCTGCAGCGCTCACCGCCCTGGCCCTGGTGGCCGTCTACAACACCACCGCGGGTATCGATGGAGTGAACATCGCCAAGGCCGAGGTCATGGCGGGGCTCTTCATCGGCGCCATGCTACCTTTCCTCTTCTGCTCCCTCACCCTGGGTGGGGTGGGAGGTGCGGCCTTCGCCATCGTCGTGGTGGTGCGCTGGCTGTTCCGCGTGATCCGGGGCCTGTGGGTGGGCGTGGCCGCGCCCGACCCCAAGCGGGTCGTCGACATCGCCACCGCCACCGCCCTCAAGGAGATGGTGATCCCCGGCATAATCGTCATCGTAGCGCCCATCATAGTTGGTGTGTTCATGGGCAAGGAGGCGCTCGGTGCCCTCCTGGCAGGCTCGCTGGCCTGCGGTTTCCTGCTGGCAGTGATGATGGCCAACGCAGGTGGCTCCTGGGACAACGCCAAGAAGTGGATCGAGAAGGGCAACCTGGGCGGAAAGGGCTCCGACGAGCACAAGGCCGCCGTGGTGGGCGACACCGTGGGAGACCCCTTCAAGGACACCTCGGGCCCATCCCTGAACATCCTCATCAAGCTGATGACCATCGTGGCCCTTGTGTTCGTTCCCCTGTTCCCGTCTTAAGGATGGACGGGGGAGGCCCCATGGTCTAAGCACGAAGCAGTACTGAGATCAGGGTAATGTATTTTTATCCCTCCCTGCCTATAGTCTATCCGAGGGGAGTACATGGGTAAATCCAATCTCATCTTCTTGGTCTTGCTGATATCGGTGTTGGTCCTCGCGATCCTGATGTTGGCACTCGGATTCTCATCAAACGTACTTGGTGGCGAGCCGCAGGAGCTGTACTTCCAGAGCCCCGAGGGGACGACCCAGCCCGAGGAGGGATACGTTACGGCATTGATCGATCCATGGACCACGGTGACGGTCACCGTCGAGTCGGATCGGGATGTGGAGGTATTTTTTTTCAGCTCCACTTACCGAGGGGGCAAGGTGATCGATACCCCTGACAATGGGACGGTCATTCGGGACGAACGCCTTGTCTCAGGTGAGAAGAGTGAACGGGTCGGGACCAACGTGGTCCTTAGCGATTTCACCTCCGTTACAAATCAGTACATGGTTGATGTGGTCGAACCCGATACGCAAATCCCATCGGACGCGGATTACACGATCAGGATAGAGGGCGATACCACTGCCAACCGTTTTCTCTTCTTCATGAGCCTCATCCTCCTGGGACTGTTCGCCATCATGATGGTCTACAGGCGTGTCTCCCTTAAGGAGGAGAGGTCCGAGGTCAAGGACGCGAGGCCTCCGTACGCGGGGGTGTATCAGGAGGATCGGAACAGACCACCCCCTGCACCCATGGCGCCACCTCCGGTCCCGGTGATGCCGACCCACTACGAGCCGCCACCGCCACAGCCACCGTATCTCCCGCAGCCATCGGCGGTCGCCCCGGCCGCTCCGGCCGCACCGGCGTACCAGGTGCCCGAACCGATGGCAGCCCCCGTGGCAGTGCCACCGCCCGTGGCCGTGGCACCCGCACCACCACCGGCTGCTCCAGCACCCGCGCCCGCCCCTGCAGGTGTGCCCCAGCCACTCTCGAGGGTGCGTTGCTCGACGTGCCAGAGCATCGTCCCGGTGTACACCAACGAGCGGCCCACTCCCATCGAGTGTCCGACCTGTGGCAAGAAGGGCATGATCCGTTGAGGCCCCGGACCCAGAAGCGTTGCTCGAACCAGTAGCAGTACCTCCTGCGGCCGCTCCCGACATGATGCCGATCCCGGCACCCGAGCCTGGACCGCCGATCGCTCCAGCCCACACCTTGCGCGACGCCATGGCAGCCCCGCAACCCCAAGGGGCGGTTGCCGTACCTCCACACGCGGCACCAGCACCCCCGGCGTCGCTTCCCCCGCCGCCACCCACGGTGCCACCCCAAGGACCCGTAGGACAACCTCCTCAAACCCAGGAAACGTCCAGTGTCAAATGGGAGACGTCAACCAGATAGTAATTTATATGTAGCGAAAGGGTGATAATCCCTATCCCGGAGGGTACTTTATGCGAAGGAAGGAACTAATATCATTCCTATTCAAGGTAATCTTGCTGGGTCTGGCAATCCTACTGATAATCTTCGGTCTCTACCCCAAGCTATTGAACGGAGAGAACCAGCAGATGATCTACGAGAGCCTCGATGGCAAGAGCATGCCTGAGGAAGGTTTCGTGACCCACGTGTACGACCCCTTGACTTACGTGATCGTCGAGGTCGAATCCCGCGGCGACGCCGTAGAGGTGCATATGTACGTTTCCACATATCGTGGTGGGAAGGTCATGGAGGACGCCAACGGAACCCAATGGTTACGGGACGATCGGTTGGCAGCCGGTGAGGAGGATGAAAGGATAGGACGGAACGTCAAGCTCACCGACTTCACCGCGTACTCCGCCAACTACGTTATCCGTGTCGTGGATCCCGAAGGTTCCATTCCCTCCGAGGAGGACTACAAGATCACGGTGAGGGCGTACACTATCAACATCGGCCTGATAGTCGCGGGCCTTCTGTTCTATGCCATCTTCATCTTCTTAGGCATCTCCGAGTACCTGTCCACTATCAACAGGACCTTGAAGACCGGCGTGCCCATGGCTGCCGAGGCGGCCGCTGAGGCCTCGGACCTGGAAGCATTGCTCGACCCAGGAGCTGCAGCTCCTGCAGCCGCTCCCGCTATGGCAGCGTTCCCGACACCCGAGCCTGAACAACCGATGGCTCCCGCGCCCACATCGTACGACGCCATGGCAATCCCGCAACCCATGGAAGCGGCTGCCGTACCTCCACCCGCGGCCCCAATGGCGCCACCTCCGATCCTGGAGACGCCAACCCCCTACACGCCGCCACCGCCACCGAACCTGCCGCCACCACCGGCAGTCGCCCCCGCCGCACCGGCGTACCAGGTGCCCGAACCGGTGGCAGCCCCCGTGGCAGCCCCCGTGGCAGCCCCCGTGGCAGCCCCCGTGGCAGCCCCCGTGGCAGCACCACCGCCCGTGGCCGTAGCACCCGCACCACCACCGGTTGCTCCCGCACCCGCGCCCGCCCCAGTAGCGGCGGCCGAGCCAGTCTCGAAGGTGCGTTGCCCGGCGTGCAAGAGCATCGTCCCGGTGTTCACCAACGAGCGGCCCACTCCCATCGAGTGTCCGACCTGCGGCAAGAAGGGTATGATCCGCTGAGGCCAAAGGTCACGGCCTCGCTCCGATGACCCCAGTTTCAGCCCTGGCCTTCCTCGGCTCGTTCCCTGATGCGTTCGAGCCGGGCGAGCATGTCCTCCCAGTGGGTACCCTTCCAGTAGACCCTGTCACAGTCCGGGCACGACCAGAACCGTTCGTGGCGTTCCAGCACACCCTCGGGCACCTGATCCCTCACCTGGTCGGGCCCCGTATCCTCGACGGGCACGTTGCAGACTAGGCACCGGCTGAGTGGTTCGCCTTCCAGAAGGCCTGGGAACGCCCTGACCACCTGCAGGATCTGCTCATCAAGTTGGTCGGACCCCACGTAAAGGCCCATCGGGCCGCACCGCTGGGATAGCAATCGGTCCCGGGTCAGGACGAGCCTGCCGGATGACGCGACCTCGAGCAGGTCATCATCCACCATCCCGTCTGCGTAGGCGCAGTCGGCCCCAGCTACCCTGAGCCATTTGGCCAGGGTGCCGAGCATGTTGTCGGCCATCAGCGGCGGCCGGTCACCCGGTATCGCATCCACATGCCCTCCCCCAGTCGTTCCGCGGACATCAGCTCGAGGCCGATCACCTGGCTTAGGTCCTCGGCACCCGGCCCATCCGCCGGTGTGGGCGATCCCCCGCCCCCGATCACCATAGGTCCCACGTAACACCTGACCTCGTCCACCAGGCCGGTGGACACGAAACTCCAGATGGTCTCGCCCCCACCCTCCACCATCAGCTTCTGGACACCCCTGCATGCCAGATGGTAGATGAGGCCTGGCAGATGCACCATGGGTCCCGGACCGAAGGGGATCACCTCGGCGCGATCGCCCAACCTCTCGATAAGTCCCGGGGCCGTACCATCCACCGTTGCGATGAGGGTATCGCCAGGGCTATCGAACAGGCGGGCGTCGGTCGGTGTCCGGCCGGAGGAGTCAAGGACCACCTTGAGCAGGGCCGGAGGCTCTCGGACCCGCTCGGGGCTGACGTGAAGCTTCGGGTCGTCGGCGACGATCGTGCTCACCCCCACGAGGATGGCGTCGCTGGAGGCCCTCATCTGGTGCACTCGGAGCATGTCCTCCTCCGAGGAGATCTCCACCGGGGTGCCGTCGGGCAGGGCCAGCTTGCCGTCAGCGGACATGGCGAAGTTCACGCAGACCCAGGGGCTGTCGGGCCCGTCGGGTCCGTCCCCTGCCTTCCGGGGGTCCATGGACCCCCAACCGTGGTTGCCCCTGATAAGCATTACGCGGGGACCTGGTACGGCCGCCGCACCCCCCTCGTTGACATCGTTCCAAGTGTAGCGGGAGATATTATATAGGCACACTGGGATTCGCGCCCAGTCCCAGGACCGGAGACGTTTCCATGAGCGATATCCGCATCTACGAGCTCAAGAAGACCAACCTGAGGGGTGCGACCGTCATAGACGGCTTCCCCAGCATCGGCCTCGTGAGCTCCATCGTGGCCAACTACCTGGTGAACGCCCTTGAGTTGGAGCAGATCGGTATCATGGACTCCAACTTCTTCCCGTCCATCTCGCTCATCAGGAACGCACAGCCCCTGAACACCGTCCGCATCTACGCCTCCGAGCGGGTCCGTGGCACCGACGAGGAGGACGTGGACCAGATAGTGGTGTTCATCTCCGAGTTCCAACCCCCCCCGAACCTCATCAAGCCCATCTCCTCGGCCATCCTGGACTGGATCCAGGAACAGCGTTGCAGCATGCTGATATCCCCGGAGGGCCTCGTCATCGAACGTGAGGAGGAGGAGGTCGAGCTCCCCTCGGAGGACGAGAAGCCCCAGGAGGACCCCGAGGAGGACATCGTGTCCAAGATCAAGAACCTGGAGCTGTTCGGCGTCGGGTCCACCCCCGGAGCAAGGAACCTCCTGGATGAGAACGACATCTCGCCCTTCATCGAGGGCGTCATCACGGGGGTCGCCGGGGTCCTG
>JAUVEQ010000221.1 GCA_030594725.1 Methanobacteriota archaeon | reverse complement strand
GAGCGGGGAAACGGCCAGCTCGGGGTGGATGGTCAAGCTGGAGCTGGCCTATCGCGAGCTGGACATGTCCTTCCGGGCATTCCTGATAACCAGGGTGCTTCCCGTCTTCTTCCTGGGCCTGTTCACCATCATCGTGATATGGTGGCTGTTCCCGGAGGTCATCACTGGATGGCTGTTCCTCATACTGATGTTCGTCCCGGTGTACCTGGCCGTGCTGGTCCTCTTCTGGCCCCTGGTCGAGTGGGAGCGGAAGGGACTGGCCATCGACAGGGACATGCACCTCTTCATTACCCGCATCGGGACCTTGAGCACTGGCGAGTCCTCGAGACAGAGCATCCTCCATCTCCTTTCGCAGATGGAGGGCTACCGGGAGCTGGCCGAGGAGGTCCGGAAGATCTACAAGCTGGCCGAGGAGTGGCACGTGGGCCTTTCCGCCTCCTGTCGCTTCATCGCCAAGCAGACCCCTTCAGACCTGTTCTCCGACTTCCTGTATCGTCTCGCCCACTCCATGGAGGCGGGGGATTCGGCCATCGAGTTCTTCCAGGCCGAGCAGACGGCGTTCATGGACCAGTACTCCGCCAACTACCGCAGCAGCCTGCGGAACGTGGACGTGATGAACGAGGTGTTCCTGAGCCTGGTCATCGCAGCCATGTTCGTGATGGTGGTGGTGGCCCTATTCCCCCTCATCACCGGTCAGGACGCCAACCTCCTCATGTCGCTGGCTGTCCTCATCTTCATCTTCATCGAGGGTGGCTTCCTGTTCTTCCTGTGGGCCTCGGTCCCGGGCGAGCGGCTCTGGTACAGCGGACCCCTGGAGACGGTGCAGGCCCGGGAGATCCGCAAGCGGCTCGGCATCAGCATCCTGCTGTGCTTCCTCTTCGGCTTCCTGATACTGCTGGGCGCCCCCTACATAACGATACCCCTGGCCATCGCCTTCACCATCACTCCACTGGCGTATCCGGGCCTTTACGCCAACCTCCAGGAGATGGAGATCAAGCGCAAGGACGACAACTTCCCAGCATTCATCCGGACCCTGGGTTCCACCCAGGAGGCTACGGGGAAGGTGGCGGTGCTGGCCCTGAAGAAGCTGTCCTACCATGACTTCGGCCCCCTGACCGACAACATAAGGGCCTTGTACAAGCGGGTGGCGATGCGCATCAACCGCCAGCGGGCGTGGCAGCTGTTCGGCGCGGAGACCAACTCCGAGCTGATATCCAAGTTCTCCGAGATGTTCTCCGAGGGCACCTCGGCGGGCGGCGAGCCCAGGGCGATAAGCCGCATAATCTCGACCAACTTCTCCAGGCTTCTGAGCCTCCGTATCGAGAAGTTCCAGACCCAGGGCAGGATAACGGGCATCCTGTACGGGCTGGCCATCGCGATGACTGTCATCCTCTACCTGGCCCTGTTCCTGGTCGAGGGGTTCTTCGATATGTTCAAGGGGGTCGAGCCGATAGAGGGCTTCGATTTCGTCCTCCTGCTCCAGCAGAACACCTTCGACCTCAAGCTGCTGAGCTTCCTGATCATCTGCCTGCTGGTGTTCCATGCCATTGTTTCGATGGCCATCACGCGCATCATCGGGGGTGGCCACTGGGTCGGGGGCCTGACCCACCTGGTGGGCATCATGTGGATGATCGCCATCTCGGCCGTCATCACCAAGTACCTGATCGTGAGGCTGTTCTGACGGTGGACCTGGACGAATGCAGGGAGTTCCATTGGAGGAGGCCGCGGGCTGATGGTCGTGGTTCTTGACGTGGTTCCTTGGAACCCTACTCCGGGATCATCTTGCCAGTGACGGAGATCTCGATGGTGTAATCGTTCCCGAAATCGTTGATGATGAGTATCTGCGGTGAGGAGGTATGGTCACCAGCCACTATCATGTGGATGATGATGTTGATGTCGCCCGGCGTCACGTCCTCCCCCAATTTGATGCCCGTCGTGTTTCCTATCACCAGGTAGTCGTAACCGCTGTCAGCGATATCGACGAACACAGAGATGGTCTGGCTGGCGCCGTGGGTGTTGGACATCTCCTCGGACATCGCCGACACGTTGATGGTGCTGTTGATCTCCAATTGGAAGGTGTCGGGCTGGTTCTGCTTCTGCCGAGGACCGATGCTGCCGTCGGGCTCGTCCTGCCACGTGATGGTCACGTCGACCCTCTCGATGAAGATCGTTCCATTCCCCTCGATCATGGAGGCCAGCGCTTGGGTGAAGGTGGTCCCCTCATTGAGGAAATCGCCCTGCGTCGATCCCGAGGACCAGGACCAGTCCTCAAGCTTGGTCACATCCACGTGGTCTGGCTCTACTACAGGCTTGTCGCCCGATGGCCAGGATATCGCGATCACGGAGACGATCAGGATCACTGCGATGAGAAGAACGAGCACCCGCGCGGACCTTGGGATCTTGTTGACACCCGGGACCTTGTCCATCGACTCGCCTGATTTATCGAGGAAGGCGAACCTCTCCTTCATCGATTTCTTGGGCTTGGCCTCGGCCTCTCCGACATCGATCTGGGGTTCAGTAGGGGACTCGTCGGGGCTCATGATTTCTCGAAAGGGTCCAAGTTGCTTATCAACCTTTCGGGGTATGGCGCGAACGACCAAACACTATTTGTCGGGGCAGCCAGACCCCAGAGCCCACGGGTCCATCTAGGACTGCTCGAGGCGTTTATAGCTCACAATGAGGTCGCCTGACATGATGTTCCCGTCGTCATTGAAGGTCAGGATGCCCGCCCCTATCGGGACCTGGTCCCCCGCCTCGAGGCAGGTGATGTTCACGCTGACGGACCCTTCCACCACATCTGGTGGCAGTATCACGCCAGTGAGCGAGGAGGTGAGTATGTACTGGTCGAACTCGATGGAGGTCCGCATCTCCCCCGTGAGCGTGCTGGAGCTGCTCGAACCCTGGTTCACAACACCCTCGCCGTTGCTGGCGTTGATGGCTCCCTCGAAGGTGTCGGGCATGTTGGAATGCCTGGGGTATGGGGTCTCGTCGGTCCACCTCACGACCAGTTCCATCTTGTAGATGAACCAGACCCCGTCGGCCTGCCAGAGGACGTTCTTGAGGCTGCCCTCGTTGATGTACTCATCTCCAATGGTGAAGACCATCTCCTCGTCGGGAAGGTCCCTCATATGTATCTCCTCGTCCCGGGGGACGGGATTGAAGTCGCTGGAGGAGTCCTCGGCACCCTTGACATAGATGCCGCCAGCAATACCGGCGATGACAAGCAATCCGGCGACGGCGATGACCACACCGTTGGGCACGGACATCTTGTCCCATCGGGCCGGCCATCCGGTGGGAGGGGTAGGAAGGTCGGTGGGCGGGTCAACCAGGGATTCCATGGAGAGGGGGTCGGTAAGGGACTTGCCCTTCCCCAGCTTCTGGAGCCAGTCCTTGAGGGTTATCGTGTAGAATGCCCCAGCTCCAAGGACGACCATCGACAGTATCAGTGCCATGTTCATGTTGCCTGGCAGGTATGATGTCTTTGTTATATCGCTGTCAACGTTGAGACGCTCGGCCATATCCGCCAAGGCTCCGGAGTATAGCATGTAGGCCAAGATAGCGAGCAGGGCGAACGCAATGGTTGCCACCGGAGTGATCGAGAGGTTGAAAGCGGCCGGTTTCCGGTCATTGGCAGAGTAGAGGGCCATACCGATGAACCCGACGACACTGACGATGACCGCAAGGAACAGGAAGAACGACATCACGGAGAGGGAAGATGACAGCGAGCCGTAGGTGGAACTGTGCTCTCCAGCGGACAACCACTTGAGCCATCCAGCTGGCATCTGCACGTCCTGGGGTTCGAACTCCTCGAAGCCCACCGCACCCTGGAGTCCCAGCTCGTAATCGAAGTTCAGGGCGGTCATCATAGGGATGATCGCATAGGCGGCGATTACAACCACGACAAGAACGATACCTGCCATGGTGGCGGCCTTGACCATGCCCGGACGGTATGAGACCTTTGCCAGGTGCATGAGGTTGATGAGGACCATGAACAGGCATAGGCCGACCAGCGTCGCTCCGATGGCCACGGCCAGGAGGCCGGCGGGAGAGGAGTAGACCTCGCCCGTGAGGTCCCTAGCGAAGAAGGTGTCGGCATTGGCATTGGCCATCAGGGTGGTCCCCATCCGCAGGCCCAGGCCGGCCGGGATGATGATGAGGCTGAAGACGCCAGCATAGAAGACACCCATGTGATATCTGGCCATGTAGACGAAGGGGAGGCCGGTGAAGGCTACCCCAAGTATCAGCATGCCCGCCATGGCGACCAGCGAGAAGGCGAAAATGGCCCAGATCGAGACGCCTCCGTAGTACTCGGCCTTCGCGGGTGTGCTGATGAGCGATGCCGGAGCCTCGTTGGAAAGGAACATGACTCCGAATGCTCCGATGGCTCCCAGAACGAGAAGCATCACACCGAGGATGGTGAGCTGCTTCTTGGTGCTCTTACCAAAAAATCGCATTAACTCTGCTGGCATCGGGGCACCTCGGACTGGCTAACGATTCTTTGGATATTTAATGCCTTGCTTATCATGGGGCCGATGGTCTACTGGCCCTCCTCCGCGATGCTGTAGTAGGTCCCCTCGACGGTGATGGTGACGGTGCATTGGTTCCCGGGGTCGGTCTGGGTCCTTCCCAGCCGGGTCTCCTGATCGCCCGCGTTGCTCAGGGTCACATCCACCATGACGGAGGCCTCGGAAATAACGTCGGCATCGCCAGTGTCCACCAGGCTCAGGTTCCCCCAGGCCATCCAGAACTCGGCGCAGTTCCATCCTGCATCGATGGAGCCCTGGCCTCCCTGGGTGTTCTCCCCCGAGGCGGTCCCTGACGTGAACACTTCCCCGGTATCGTACACGTGCAGGCGGAAGTCATCGGGCTGGTTCGTCCAGAGGATGCCCGCATCGGGTTCGTCGGACCATTGTACCCTGACCGTGACGGTCTTGACGAAGTAGACGGTCTCGTCCAGATCCGTGCCCAGGACGGTCATCAGGCCGTCATAGATGGTGGTGTCCCCATCGTCCAGGTAGGGCGATTGCGTGATATCCATCTGGAACGGTGGCAGCTCCTCGGGTTCGACAGGCGTCCGACCCGGAATGCCAAATCCGCCGGACGGGTCCCTTAGCATCGCAACGCCTATCGCGGCAGCTAGGACGATGGCTATCACGAGGATGACCACAAGTACCATGAGGATCGGTTTTGGAAGTATCGGTTTCTTGGGTGGTGCCGGTGGTTTGGGGGGTCCCACGACCTCCACGTCCAAGGGTTCTTCACCGTCCTTGTCGGGCCCGAACACCTCGACGCCCTCAGAGGGGATGACATCCTCCTCGGGTACCTTACCCTCCTTCCAGAACGCAAAGGAATCGATCACGAACTCT